>CAYSIO010000295.1:0-1501 GCA_964431115.1 uncultured Vampirovibrio sp. | reverse complement strand
ATACACTAGCATACACAAAATAATTATTATTTGCAATTAACGAAGGTGGTACAATGATTGAAATTTTAAATTCTATTGATGATGAATCTAAACAACCCTCAATTATGGTTCCAATGGGGGATTTGGACACAGCAGAACATAATCCGGACGTAGTGGATGAATTAGCTCTGGAATTGGCTACAATCAAACAACCCGCCAAGAGAATTGCAATTATTGGATCCAGAAACTTAGCTATTACACATCAACAAATGATTGAAACTCTAACAACAGCTCTTGTTATGCAAGGTAATACAATCATCACTTCAGGTGGCTCTTGTGGTACTAACGCAGCTGCGATTAGAGGTGCTATGAAGTCTAATCCTGATAAATTGAAAGTTATTTTACCTCAGACAATCGGTCAACAGCCTTCTGACGTTCAAGATCAATTAATCGGGGTTCCTAATATTGTTGAACATTCTGACAGAGCAATGATGACTTTGGCAGATGCTTCAAGAGTATGTAACAGAGAAATTATCGACGATTGTAATCAACTTATTTGCTTCTTATCTCATACCAGCCATACTTTACACACAGCTGTTGAGTACGCAGAAGAAAATCATAAGGTTGTTACAGTATTCTATCTGGATTAGAGATAATTTGGGTAAATATATGCCCGATTTAAAACTCGCTAGATTATATTTTAGGATTTAATTATGGATTTAATAAAAAAACTCACTGGGAAGAATCCTTCTGAGTATGAAATAGTTGCAAAATCACTTGTGGATAATTCAGATGTTGAATTATTTGCAAAACTTGTTAAACAGGATGATTTTTTATTTGATTTTATAAAAGACAATGTTGCAAAAAGGATTCAAAGTGCGTGTAATAAAGAAAACTATTTACATTTACTGGATTTCTTTGAATACTATTCACCTTCTTACGACACAATGATTGCGAGAGTTTTGCATTCTTTTAGCGGAGATGAGCTGTTGCCGGAAATGAAGGAATTGTATTTGAATGGTTCTGATTCTGCAAAAGCTTATGCTGTTAAATATTTTTCTTTTGTTTCACCTGACAGATTAGCTGAAATGGTTCCGTTATTGCGTCAAACTGCGTTATCAAGTTATGAGCCGCTAGCTCTTAATTCAATAGAAGTTTTATCAATATTAAAAGATGAAGTGTCAAAGGAAGAAGCATTAGTGCGTTTAGGTTCAAAGGATGAATTTGAGCAATACGAAGCTGTTAAGTTTTTAGTAGCTTATCAAGCAAAAGACTGTTTGGATAAGATTTTTGAAGTAATGAAAAAATCCTCGCTTTCAGAAAATATTGCCTCTGAAATTCTTTATTTGGTTTCCGTAGAAGAATTATTGGAAAAAGATTTTGATTCTGCAATTTTAGTATTGTGTAATATTATAAGCGCAATACCTGAGATTTTACCACCTTCAGCGGTTTGTGATTACGGCTTGTATGATGTGTTCGCGAATTTACCTCTTACAAGCTCAAGTGCGGTTTTGTTGCGTTT
>CAYSIO010000294.1:0-1508 GCA_964431115.1 uncultured Vampirovibrio sp. | reverse complement strand
AAATTAGTTTTATGTCTTGTTACATTATTAGGAACATTTTTTTTGATAATTTCTGATACATTATTATTATCAAAGTCTTTATAAGAAACTCCTTTGTTTAAAACAGAAGTTAAAGTTACCATTGATTTATCAAAAATATACTGCAAATCATGTTCACTTGCACGCAGTAAGAAGTCTACCAATTCGTATTTACTGGAAGAATCAAATAATACTCCAAGTTCTTCTTTTTTAATGCTATCCGCCACATTTTTTTTGCGAATTTTTACAACAGAATTTTGTAAAGCGGTTAAGCTTGTTGTAATAAACTCATCTTCAGCTTGAGTAAGAATCGGCTCCACATTTTGTGCTACTTCTTTTCTATGTTGTTCTGTTTTTACGGTGTCTATAACTTTAATATCTTTTTCGGCAATAACTTCTCTCAAAGCAAGATTGTTATCAATAATCTTTTGAAAAAAGAAATTTTGAGATGAAATTGCTGCTGTCATTAAAGATGTAAACAAAATAAAGCAGAATATATTTCTAAATGTTTTTGATGATATAAAATCTAAGAATTTTTGCATTATTTATCCTCATTTTTTGATTTGGAAATTGGCTAGAAGTAATTGTTACTCCTACCCCTTTTTTACTACAAACCCACACTTAGTACAAGCTAATGTTAAGCCGGTTGAATCAACAGGCATGAAATTATGCTCACAAGTCAAAGCCTCATCAACTTCCTTAAAATCAGGCTTTTCCGGTATAATATCTTTTGTCTGGCGTTTATTTAGCCATTTTACAAATACTTCTAATATATACATAATAGTTGTTTTAGATCCTAAATCCGCAAGGTAAGAAATAACTTAGCTTTTGGATTTCAAGCTCTCCTAAATTTTCGGTAACAACAACAATCTCCTCATCTCCTTGAAATTCATATAACACTTGTCTACAAGCGCCACAAGGATAACAAGAATCAGTATTTGGTGAATAAATTGCTACCGCCAGAATTTCTCTTTCACCTTCAGACACAGCTTTAAATATTGCAGTTCTTTCAGCGCAATTTGTTAATCCAAATGAAGAATTCTCTACATTACAGCCTTTATAAATTTTCCCGTTTGGCGTTATAACAGCTGCACCGACTGCAAATCTTGAAAACGGCGAATAAGAATTCTTAGCCGCTTCTTTTGCATTATCCATAAGTAATTTAAAATCTATATCCATACCCACTATACTAACCTATTCTAGGGAAAAGTAATCCGTTAATCGGTTGATTTAAGTTTTAATTAATTAAATTTACATAATATTTATTATCACCCCTATCTCTCCGTTGGAGAGATAAGAATTTCTTAATGAGCTTTTAGCGAATTTAGAAATTCAAGAGAGGGTTTAGTTTGATTGTAGATTTTAATTTGTGCATTTCTTTCTTTTTAATTGCGATTCAAAAAGAAAGAAACGCACCCAAAGAAAGAAAAACAACGCTGTTTTCCTACGCCCTTCGGGCGTTCAGACTGAATGGCTGTGTTCGGCGGGAT
>CAYSIO010000293.1:0-1522 GCA_964431115.1 uncultured Vampirovibrio sp. | reverse complement strand
GGTGCTGATCATTTAGGCGTACCTGAAGATATTGCAGATCAGATAGCTTCTGTAAATGAATTATTGAAAGAATATTACAATATAAAACTAGGTTCACCTTTTGATTATTTTAAAAATGTTGGCGGTAATTTTGAGAAATTTAAATTTGACAGCGAGTTAAGGGATAATTCTAAAACATTTATCTTGCAAGGTTGTTATTCTTCAAGATTGGATTTAAAAAGACTTAATGTAGAATGCTCACACAGGTTGGATTTAGCGAACAGATTTGTGAGATTCTCTAAAGCGGAAGACAGATATAGTTCTTTAATAGAATATGCATATAAACTCTTGTTACAAAACCAAGCTCATGATGGAATTTGTGGATGTTCAACGGACGATGTACATGTTGAAAATATTACAAGATATAAAAAAGTCAGGCAGATTGCAGATACTATAATTGACGAATTGAAATTTGAAAACAAATTTGAAGAAAAGATGATATTGAACCTTTCAGATAAGTTTTTCTCAGGCATGGTTGAGTTTGAGAGTTCAAAAGAATTAACAGGATTTAGTAAAATCAATACTCGTAAAGGCTTTGAAAAAGATTTATTAACAGACACAAACAGAATTCCTGTAACAGAGGATTACACAAATATTCACACGTATTTGGCAAATGTTAAAAATATAGAACAAGATCAAATAGAATTCTTTATGTCTGATGTAAGTGAAACAGATTTAAGAGTTACAGAAAATTCAATCGGTAATGAAGAAATTGAATTAACAATAGAAAAAAATATTATTTATATTAATCATGTACCGTTTTCTATTGTTGATTTCGTTGACTTAGGAGACAGTTATAACAGCGGACCAAAAGTTGATGATAACGGAAAAGAGTTCAAAATTTTAAGAACAAAAGTTGGATTAAAGACTCCAAATCGCGTCTCTTTAAAGATTGATTTTGAAGGTCTCTGGGATGTAATTCCGCTTACGGTCAGCCTTGATAAAGGTGCGAATTTCTTAAAATTTGATTTCGATTGGAATAATACTCAAAAGAATCATTTATTACAAGCTTGTTTTGAATTACCTGCTCCGATTAAAGAAGTTTTTTCTGAAGATATGAATATTCTCATCAAACGAGAATTCAATCCGGAATATAATATTAGAGAAAACCTTCCTCAAGAACGTGGATTGGAAGCTAAAACTAACACAGCTCCGATGCAAAGAGGTCTGTTAGTGGATGAAACAGAAAATAACATAGGTATTATTACCAAAGGATTGACTCAGTATGAAGTCTCTGAAAACAAAATTTACTTACCGATATTGCGTTCTGTAGGAGTTATTTCTAATCCGCAAAATCCTGCAAGAACAACTCCGGCAGGACCTCCGATTGAAACACCTGCACTACAAATGATGGGTAGAAACAGAGCTGAGTTTTATGTTTTCTTTGGTAATCAAAATGCTTTTGACGATGTGCTTGGACAAGTTTATAATTATATAATTACGTAAGATAAAAAGGGGCGAAATGCAACGCATTTCGCCCCTT
>CAYSIO010000292.1:0-1528 GCA_964431115.1 uncultured Vampirovibrio sp. | reverse complement strand
GAAAAACTTTTAATCTCTATGGTTGAAGAAAAATTAGCGTTATTGAAAAAAGAAGGTAAATTCAACGGTAAATTCTCTACACAATCACACTTCTTTGGATACGAAGGTCGTTGTGCATTCCCTTCTAACTTTGATGCTGACTACTGTTACTCATTAGGTTTCAACGCATTTGCATTGATTAACTTTGGTTTGACAGGTTACTTGTCATCAGTAAGAAACTTGACAGCTCCTGCAAGTCAATGGATAGCAGGCGGTGTTCCTCTTACAATGATGATGAACATGGAAAGACGTCATGGTGAAATGAAGCCTGTAATCAAAAAAGCTTTAGTTGAACTTGACGGACCTGTATTCAAGAAGTTAGAAGCTAACAGAGAAGACTGGGCAATGAATGACAGATACTTGTTCCCTGGTGCTATTCAGTACTTTGGACCATCTTCTGTTTGTGACATTACAACTGTAACTCTTGCTCTTGAATCTGCTGCAAAATTAACTGCTGTATAGTTGGTTATATAACGGATTAAGTGAATCGGCGGATTGCATTTGCAATCCGCCGATTTGAATTTAATTTTTCCAGTAAGGTTTAAAATTGTTGATTTTTTCTAATGTTTTAGTGAAATCACCGTTAAACTCAAGAGCTCTGTCGTCAATAATCAAACTGGCAAAAGGGTCTTTGACGTCGGTTACATCTTTAACCAAATGGTCAATTTTGTTTTCGATTAGCCATTTTGTTGCGACTATTTTATTTCTTACCGTAAATATTTTAATGTTGTAATTTTGAGAAAGATTTTCCAAAAATTCTTTAGCGCCATGTTTTATCGGAGGGATTAAATTTTCATTAAAATTGCCGGAATATTCGTTGAGTACTCCATCTAAGTCTATCAATAAAGTTTTGGCCATGATAATAATCCTCCTTCTGCTTACCCCAATACTCTGGGGAATTCCTTATGAGTTTAACATTATTATAAGAATTATGCAAGCAGATTCAAAAATGTTATATGAAGCAATAAGTCGGGTTATTGATAAGGTAAGAAAAAGCAAAAATATCAAGTATACAGATTTTTGTTATGAAAATGACATTCCTATGTCTACTTATGATGCCATTATAAATGCTTCAACCCAATCTTCTTGTTATAATATAAGTAAGGTTATAAAAGCTTTAGGTTTGAGTTTTGAAGAGTTTGGCGCGTTATTAGACGAAGAATTACCTCCGGAATATTGGAATAGCGAGAACTGATTTATTTTATTCTCTTGTTTTTTTTTCTGATGTCATGTGGGATTTGTTGGTATTAATTACCCGAATATACTAGCCGGTTATCGGATAGCTAAATGAGTTTGATTAAAGTTTAATGTTAGTATTAAATCTTTTTCATACTTCCAGCTATTCTTAATTCCAACAGCCCTATATTAAAGGGCTTTTTTTTTATGTAGAAATTCACTCCTATTCAGCACACGCCAATAACTAATCACTAATACATGATTGACAATATTTTTTGAGATAATAAAATAAATTATATAACTTAGAGAGTAA
>CAYSIO010000291.1:0-1530 GCA_964431115.1 uncultured Vampirovibrio sp. | reverse complement strand
TCCTAATGAAATGGCGCTTGCTGCTTAATCGTTCCACTTGCTTATTGAATCCACCTTTGGTTAAGTTTTGTAAAGATGAGTTTTTACTTAAAGAGCTGAAGGGTTCTGCGTTTGAGGGTGTTTTTAACAAATTTATCAAGTTACACTCAACATAAATACCCAACAGAAGAGGAGAATAATTAATGTTTTCCTCAAGAAGCTTTTATCTAAAGCGCTTTACTTTTTTTTATTTTTATAATTTAATATAATCACTGAGGTTTGGTAATATTGCCCCTCTAGTTCATTAGAAAGCGAAATATAAAGCTATTGAATAGCAATAACATAAAACTGGCGAAATTTGCAGGGTTCTGTTACGGAGTTAAAAGAGCCGTTGAAACAGCTGTAAAAATAAAAAAAGAAAATCCAGATAAGAATGTTTATGTTCTTGGTGAATTGATTCACAACATGGATGTCATTAAAGAATTGGATAATTTAGGTATTAAGACTATTTATGAAATACCTGAAAAGGGTGATGGAATTTGTATAATAAGAAGTCACGGTGAAGCTCCTGAAGTTTTTGAAAAACTTAAAAAAGCCGGTTTTGAAATTATTGATATGACCTGCTTGGATGTTAAAAAAGTTCAACAACGAGCAATAGAGTTGGCAAAAGATGACTATTTTGTGGTTATTGTCGGAAAATCAAATCACCCTGAAGTTATAGCAATTAGAGCTAATGCCGAACAATATTCAGATAAAGTTATTGTGGCTACAACAATTGAAGAAATTGCTCCGTTTGAGGCTAAAATTAAGGCTCATAAAAGAGTTGGGGTTGTCGTTCAAACAACTCAAATGCTTTCAACACTTAACGAAATTGTCAATTATTTAAACTCTATTTCTAACGAGGTGTTGGTGCATAATACTATTTGTCAATCAACTGCCAAAAGACAAGCTGAAGCTAAAGAAATGGCTAGAACAAGTGATCTGATGATTGTAGTAGGGTCAAAAAAGAGTGCGAATACAACTCATTTGGCAGAGATTTTAAAAGATATTACAAAAACGATTCATATAGAAAACGATACCGAACTTGAGGGATTAGAAGTTTTGATAAAAACGACTAAAGAAATTGGAATTACAGCTGGAGCATCAACTCCGGAGAATGTAATAAATAATGTAGTTAGTAGAATTAAAAAGAAAGTAGGTGAATAGGTGAATAAGTAAATAAGTTCTTTGTATTCGCTAACGCTCATAAAATATTATATGAACTTATTTACTCATTCACTTATTACCTTATTTACTTAAAACAAAAAAGAAAGGAAAATAAAAAAATGACACAATTATTAGACGAATTCGAACAACTTCTGGAAGAAAGCTTTGCTAAGTCAAACAGCGTTGCTGATATCGTAGAAGGTACTGTAATCAAAAAAGAATCAGAAGGCTACTTAGTAAGCGTTAAAGGCGCAAAAATGGAAGCTTTCTTATCTAACAAAGAATTATCAAGCGACATCGAAGAATTAGAAATCGGTGAAGTTAGAGAATTCTATGTATTAAAAG
>CAYSIO010000290.1:0-1540 GCA_964431115.1 uncultured Vampirovibrio sp. | reverse complement strand
TTCTTACCTCGCAAATAAGAAACAAAAGAAAGTACAGTCAAAACCTATAAATTAACAAAGATTAACCCCCACCCGAGACACTATAACTCACAGAGTTCGTTAAGTGTCTCTCGGAGAGGGGAACTTTTTTCCAATAAAATATTATATTTTATTGAACTGATATTATTAGGAACTGATAATATCAGTTCTTGTTTTTTTCTTGCCAAATTTGGTACAAATCCGGTCGTTTAGCTTTTGTACGAGCTATTTTTTGCTCCATTCTAAACTCATTAATCAATTTATGGTTCCCGTTCAGTAGTACTTCCGGAACTTCTAAGCCTCTGTATTCACGTGGTTTAGTGTAATGAGGATATTCCAATAGCCCGTCTGCAAAGGTATCATCGTGGGCGGATTCAATTCTTCCTAAAGTACCTTCAATGTTTCTGGAAACGCTGTCGATTATGCACAATGCAGGTAATTCGCCACCGGTTAAAACAAAATCACCAATAGAAATTTCACGTGGTTTAATAATTTCTCTAATTCTTTCGTCAAAACCTTCATAATGCCCGCAAAGAATTACAACTTGCTCGTATTGGGCAAGTTCTTTTGATATCTCGTGGGTAAAAGGCTCACCTTGCGGAGTCATCATTATTGTGATAGATTTTTCCCCTTTACTTACACTTTCGTAAGCATCCACATACGGCTGTGGAGCTAAAACCATTCCGGCGCCGCCGCCGTAAGGAGTATCATCAACTTTTTTATGTTTATCTAAAGTGTAATCACGAGGATTTATTGTATTAACTTCAATAATCCCATCCTCTTTAGCCCTTTTCATAATGCTAAAATCCATATGTGATTGGATTAGTTCCGGAAACAGGGTTAAGACATCAAACCTCATGATAAAAGTCCTTCAATATTGTTGATTTGTATGCGTTTCTTTTTAATATCTACAGATAAAACGATTGCTTTTACAAAAGGAACCAAGCAAACATTTTTAGAATTAGTTTTTACTGATAATAAATCGCTTGCGCCGTTGTTAGAGACTCCTACCACTGCTCCCACACGCTCTTCTCCGTCATAGACATTCAACCCGACAAGCTCATCAATAAGAAATTCATCTTCTTCCAGATGTTCTCTTGCAACCGAATCTTCAACAAAGACTAAGCAACCTTTGTATTCAATAATATCGTTTAATGAATCGATTCCTTTAAACTTAATAATAGCACACTTAGGAGTGAATCTAAGGTTTGCAATTTCAAACTCTCTATATTCATTATTTATCTGAATAAAGGCGGTTTTAAGCTTAGACAAAAAATCTTCTCGGTTTTTTGTATAACCGAATTTTGCCTCTCCTTTTACTCCGTGGAAATTAAGAATTTTACCTACAGAAATATAACTATTCTTCATCAGCAGTCTTCTTAGGTTTTCTTCCGCGTTTTGGTTTTTCTTCTGTAGCAACTTCAGCTTCCGCAGGTGCTTCTTCTGTTTTTGGAGCGTGTTTTGCAACCATATAATCAGCAGGCTTATCAGCTCTGTCTTCGTTCCAACGATCTAAGCCCAT
>CAYSIO010000289.1:0-1552 GCA_964431115.1 uncultured Vampirovibrio sp. | reverse complement strand
AACAAGAAAGTTCGAAAAATTGTCATTTTTCGACTTTTTCCGCATCCTCTAATTGCATTTTATATTCTCAAGTGCTATACTTATGGGGGATTAGAGGAGAGTTTAACAATGAAAAATATAAGAACTTTTATAATAACAGCTATGGCATTGTGCTTAACAGCTACAACAGTTTTAGCAGGACCTTTTAATGCTACCGCTAAGACAAAAAGAATTCCTGCGGGAACAACATTCCAATTAGAATTCTTACAACCGGTCAGCACTTTTTCAGGAAGTTCGGGAGACTCTTTTGTTGCAACACTTTTAAACGAACAGACTGCAGGGTCAAGCGTTATACTTCCTGCTGGAACCGTTGTTAGAGGCAGTATTGCAGAGGTAAAAACAGCAAAAAGGTTTTCTCGCGGTGCAAAATTGTACTTAGATTTTGACCACGTTGTAACACCGACCGGACGTCAAATTCCTTTAGACATGGCGGTTGCGCAATTTGATAGAATTTTCTACGACGGCGGGTTATATAAAAACTTAGGATATGGCGAGGCTGTAAAAGCAAATTATGACAGAGCCGGTGAAATGCTTAAAAATGCAACCGAATATGGTAAAAAAGCGGGAGAATCTGCTCCAGGTATTCAATATTTAACAACTCCGTTATGCGCAATCGGCGGATTTATCGGCGGAGCTGGCTACTTTATCGGAGATAGCGTTGCTGATATGTTTAGAAAAGGACAAGATGTCTATATCAACACCGGCGATATTATGAATGTAAAACTTGTTAACCCGATTGATATTCCTGTATACTAAATTCAGGCTTAACACCGGCTGAAGCTTATAGCGCCTGTGCAATCCAAGATTGCTACGTTCCTTCGCTTCGCTTCGTCACAACGGCGCTTTCGTTGTGTTTCGCCTTCAGTTTGCATTTGCCTTCGCAAACGCAAATTCAGGCTTAACACCGGTTGACGCAAAAAAAAGCCTCTTTGAGGAGAGGCGAGGGGAAATTTAGTTAATAGGTATACACTTCACATTGCGTTTTTAGAGTTTATATCTTATCTTAGCCCGAAGGTCGGAACGGATTCTTCAGCTTCCTTCGATGCTAACTGTTTACAAGAATCAAGTTCAGCTCGTTTCATCTTGAGTCTTTGTTCTATTTGGTTCAATTCTAATTGTATTTCTTTTTCAGTTTCGTTCAGAACCGCAGCTTCTTGTTGTTTTAGCTGTTTCATAGCTTCTGCTTTGAACTGATTAAATGCACTCATTTCAATCTGCATCTGCATCATTGGGTTACCTGTAAACGGTACTCGTCCCATCATCTTCATCATTTGAAGATTTTGCATTGCACTCATACTACTTGCTTGGTCAGAATACTGAGCAAAAAGTGATGCTCTTGGTAATATAGAAGCGGACAATCCTGCAATATTACCTAATGTAAGTATTGATGAACCACCGAGTACTCCGGCATATTTTTGGTGGTTCGAAAGTCTTGTTCGAACATCCATTGCCTTTTTCTCAAGGTCATTTATTTCACGTGTTAATCTCTGGACCTGCCAGAATGCTACTAACA
>CAYSIO010000288.1:0-1589 GCA_964431115.1 uncultured Vampirovibrio sp. | reverse complement strand
AATTAGAATTTTCAAAAGCATTTGCTAATTCTTGTTTTGAAGCATATAAATCTACTCTTAAATCTTTTACGGTATTAACAAAATCTAACGCTAAAACATCTTCTACAGCGGTTTTTAGGTTGTTAAATTCTCTTTTAATATTTCCTACTTCAACAACTGAAGAATCCATTTTGTAATCTAAAACACCGGAAAGATTTTTAATATTATCAATTTGTTCAACCAACTGCGCTGAAGCATGGTTAACAGTTTTTTCCTGTGTTTCTAACGAAGACATTAAACTGTTTTCGAATACGGTTAAACGGTCTGTAATACTGGAGAAAATAGCATTATTAGCAGAAACGCTGTTTTCATCAATTTGAGAAATTAAACTTTTAATATCAGTTACTTTTTCAAAAACCGAACCGAAGTTCTTTTCACATAAAACTGCTAACGCTGATTGTGTTTGATTTAATTTAGCCCCTAAAGACTCCGCTCCTGAAGTAATATCATTTAATACTCTTGTAATATTAGCATCTTGTAAGGTTGCTAATTTTTGTGAAACTTCGTTTATTGAAGTTTTTAAATCAGATTCAACATTATTAATAGCTGTTTGTAAGTTGTTAAAGCTTACATTTATATCCAAAGAGTTTATAATGGAGATTATTCTTTGAAGCTCTTGTGATGAAGCATTAATATTTTTGTCTAATACTTCGGTACTAGCAAAAATATCTTTTAATACACCGCTCATTGCCGTTTTGAATTCTTCGAATTTAGTATCGGAAGAAATTGCTTCAAGCTGTTGTTCTAAGCCCCTCAATTGTTCTAAAAGAGAGCTTGTTCTTTTATCATCAGCTTCTTCCAGAGCAGATTTTAAAGTTGCAATAATACTAACAGAAGCATCAATTTTATCTGCTAAGTTATCGATTCTGTAATACCTGTCGGACAAATCAGTTACGACTGCTGTTAATTCTTGAGTTTGTGCATTCAATTCAAACAAACGTTGACTTGATGTAGCAATATCATCTTTAGTTGCAAGATTTTGTAAAGATTCGTCGACCTGTTCAGCCTTCTTGTCCAGCATTTGTAATGCTGACAATACGGTATTAGAAGACATTTCAATACTGCTTAAGCTATCTGCAAACTTATCTAAATATTCAGTTTTGTCAATCGTTGTAATCGTTTTAACAATGGTTTTAAAATTATCGTTCAAACTTATTACAATTGAATCAAAACCATTATTTAATCTTTCTAAATCTGGTTTTAACAACGCGATATTTTTTATAATATCTTTTTTCTGAGAATCATCTGAACGCAATGCATCTAATCTTAATGTAATATCAGTAAGAGATTCTTTTTGAGATACAACTTCTCTGGAAAATACGGATAAATTAGTGGCAACAATATCGAAAAGTTCTTTAATTTCGGCAGATTTAGGCATTTCAGAACTATTTTTTAATAAATTAGAGAATAATGATTCTATAGCTCCAAATTTTGAAACAAGAACAGAATGTCTTTCATCTAGGTTTTGTTTTAATTCAGATAAAAATATTTTTATCAAGTCTATATCTTCATCAGTATTGATTTTTTCAAGTTTAGTATTGATGCCTGAT
>CAYSIO010000287.1:0-1591 GCA_964431115.1 uncultured Vampirovibrio sp. | reverse complement strand
GGCGGTATCATTATGTGTGATGAAGAATTTGCGGCAACTATTGATAAAGCTGTTTTCCCAGGTATTCAAGGCGGACCTTTAGAACATATTATTGCGGGTAAAGCTGTTGCTCTTAAAGAAGCGATGCAACCTGCGTTCAAGGAATATGCAAAACAAATTGTTAAAAACGCTAAAGCTCTTGCACAAGGGCTTATGGATAACGGTATTGAAATCTTAGGTGGAATGACTGAAAACCACTTGATGATTGTTGATTTGAGAAAAACCGGTAAAACCGGTAAAGATATGGCAAATGTTCTTGAAAGAGTTGGAATTACTGCTAATAAGAACACTGTTCCAAATGATCCTCAAAGTCCGTTTGTAACAAGCGGTATCAGACTTGGTACTCCTGCAATGACTACAAGAGGTTTTAAAGAAGACGATATGAGAGAAGTTGCAAGAATTATTGCTGAAGCTATCAAGAATTCTGAAAACGAAGCTGTTTTAGAACAATTGAGAGCTGATTCTTTGAAACTTTGCAAAGCTCATCCATTGTATTAATATAACCAGGTGATTAAGACTTACTGTCATCGCAGTCTGGGCAAATAAGTATTATAAAAAAACTCCTTAAATACAGAGATATTCCGTGTGCCGAGCTAAAACTTAACTTTACAAAACTTAACCAAACTTGCGATTGTAAAGATTTGTGAAGATGAGTTTTCAAAAGGCTGAAACCCTGTCATAATGCCCTATATGATATGATATGATATGATGGGATGGGTGAGGAGCAATTTCTTTTTCTCGAAAAACTTTATGAAGACATAGGGAAAATAAAGTTCGAGGGAATCTCGAGGAAAAGGAGAAAGATTATGGGATTAGAAATTGCAAAAATTCAAAATGCTACATTACAAAGTATAGCAAATCAAGCAGATCTTGACAAAGATGGAATTATTAAAGGTCGTGACGAGCTTAATGCATTTGAAGGTACTGCTAAAAAAGCTATTAAAGCAGGACTTGTATCTAAAGAAGATTTAAAAACTACAATAAATCTGTTTGAGATTAATCTCCCTTCTAAAAATCCAATATTAAGAACCTTTGCAATAGAATCTGATGAGGATAAGTCAGAAAAACTATCAGGTAATGAGTTAGAAAATTACATTGATAAAGCAAAAAAAGCAAGAAATCACGAATTGGCAACAGATTTAGAAGTTGAAAATACTACCGAGGGATTTTATCAAGCTAAATCGTTTAGTCAAAAACTTTCCAGAGCAATTATTATATCAACAGCAATTCTTGGTGCTATGGCGTTAGGAGGAACAGTTGGTCGCTTTATAGCTCCAGCAGATCCTTTTATGTCTAGCCACCCCATTGAGAAAATTTTAACGTTGGTTGGTGGTGTTGCTGGCGGTGTTGCTGCTACAAAAGCTACAAAATCTGATAGGCAAGCAATAGATCTAGATCAAGAGTTGCAACGAAGGTTTAAAAAAACTACTTAAAAGAGATTTTTAATTATGTAAATTATATGGAATATTTAAAAAGGGGATCACTTTTTAGTCATCCCCTTTTAATTTTTTATAAATATGACTGTTAAAGTCCCTACGGGCTAAACCCTCAC
>CAYSIO010000286.1:0-1600 GCA_964431115.1 uncultured Vampirovibrio sp. | reverse complement strand
GCGGCGGGAGCAAAAGCGGCTGCAAAATCCAGAAGAATGTTACCTGATGCAGAAATAGATATTTATACTCAAGATACTCACGTATCCTATTCTGCGTGTGGGCTACCATATTATATCGAAGGTAATTTTGAAGATTGGCGGAAACTTATTATCCGATCCGTAGAAGAGTTTGAAAAAAGTAATATTCATATTCACTTACAAAATCGTGTTACAAAAATTCTTCCAATAGATAAAAAAGTTATCGTTAAAGATTTAAATACAAATGAATTAAAATTTGTCGAATACGATAAGCTTGTAATTGCAACCGGCTCAGCTCCGAGAATGAATGATTTTCCGGATATAAAACTTAAAAATATTTTTACGCTAAGAACTCTTGAAGACGGAATTGCAATAAAAGATACCATGCAAAAGGTAAATAATATAACAATTATTGGCGGAGGCTATATTAGTATTGAATTACTTGAAGCTTTTGTTCGTAACGGCAAAAACGTCACACTCATAGAAAAAATGCCTTATATTTTATCCGTTTTTGATGAAGATATTTCTTCTCTAATACAAACCTATATTCTGGAAAACTGCGAAGGGCGAGTTAAATTAATCACCGATGATATTGTCAGTGAATTTATAGGAGAAGATTATGTAAGCGGCGTTCTGACAGCCAAAGGATCGGGTTTTGAAACAGAAATGGTTGTTATTTCTGCCGGAGTAAAACCTGTAGTTGATATAGCAGAAGATGCCGGGATTACTCTTGGAACTACAGGTGCAATTAAAGTTAATAGTCGAATGGAAACAAACATTCCTGATATTTATGCTTGTGGAGACTGTGCCGAAAAAATCAATATTATTTCCAATACTCCGGTCTGGGTGCCGTTAGGTTCAACCGCAAACAAAGAAGGACGCGTTGCAGCTGTCAATCTTTGTGGTGGCTCAGAAGATTTTGAAGGTATACTAGGTTCTGCAGTCACAAGATTTTTAGACTTAAATATTTCTATGACAGGTTTAAGTGAGAAATTTGCACAAAAACTTGGATACGATACAGTTTCCGTTATTGTCACCAAAAAGGATAAAGCTGGCTATATGCCTGAAGTCGAGAATATAACCTTAAAACTTGTAGCTGACAGACGTTCTCACAGGATACTCGGAGCACAAGCAATTGGTTGCGGGGATGCTGATAAAAAAATTAACAACATTTCAATCGGATTATCTCATAGAGTAACCGTAGAAAATCTTCTTGACGTAGATTTTACTTATGCACCACCATTTTCCACAAGCGTAGATATCTTACACTCAGCAGCCAGAATGCTTAAAGCAAAACTCAACTAATTATGCCAAATAATTTAATTTCTGCGGAGATGTTGCGTGAATTACAGGCGCACTGTCTACAACATTATTAATGGTATCAACGCCTATTGTAATATAATCACCGACAGTTCGTTCTTCTTTAGGTTTTTGTTTCGCCTTTTCAGCTTCTTTAGCAGTTTTTTCCTTTACGATTTCTTCTTGAGTTTTAGGCTGTTTTTTAGGGCTAATAATAGAACTTTGGGAACAAAAAGCTAAATTCATTGCACACATAATTTTCTCCTTTCAAATACGACACACC
>CAYSIO010000285.1:0-1614 GCA_964431115.1 uncultured Vampirovibrio sp. | reverse complement strand
CAATTGCGCAGGCTGTTTCATCGCAGCTTGATTCAATAGCCATTATTAAAGAATTCTCGTCAATTGTAACAGGTTTGTTACTGAATAATGTATTTTTAAGCTTTTTCATAGTAATATTGTACTACAAAATATTTTCTAAAAATCCAACCAGCATGAACCCGCTGGTAATCCTTTCCAAAGGAACACTTGGAGGGGTAAATAAGGTTAGTAATAAAGACGGGATGTGCTCCACCCAAAGGTTGTAAAAAATGAAGTTTTTAGACAAAGCAAAAATAAGAGTAGTATCAGGTCACGGCGGTAACGGAATGGTTGCTTGGCGTCGTGAAAAATATGTTGATAAAGGCGGACCTGCCGGTGGTGATGGCGGTCGTGGCGGCGACATTTATTTTGTTGCTGACGAAAATATGTCCACTCTTTTGGACTTCAAAATTAAATCCGTTTATAAAGCTCAAGCCGGTGAAAACGGCGGAATCAAAGGAATGCACGGAGCTTGTGCAAAAGATACTTATATAAGAGTTCCTTTGGGTACTGTCGTAAGAGATACTAAAACCGGCAAAATTATTGCTGATATAACAGAAAATGAACAAACTGTTCTTATTGCCAAAGGCGGTCGTGGTGGTCGTGGTAATGCAAGATTTGCAACTGCTCAAAAACGTGCACCACAATTCTGTGAACCCGGAGAACCCGGTATTGAAAGAATTTTAGAATTAGAACTTAAGCTGATTGCTGATATTGGTTTATTAGGTATGCCAAATGCCGGCAAATCTACTTATATCAGCTCTGTAAGTTCTGCCAAACCTAAAATCGCAGATTATCCGTTTACAACGTTAGTTCCAAATTTAGGGGTTGTAAAAAAAGATGACGGTGGCTCTTATGTTGTAGCTGATATTCCCGGACTTATTGAAGGTGCTTCAGAAGGGGTCGGATTAGGTCATGAGTTTTTAAGACACGTTGAAAGATGTAGATTTTTGATTCACATTGTTGATTTAACAGCAGTAGATCCTATTAAGAACTATAAAGTAATTAACGAAGAATTAAGAAAGCATTCTGAGCAATTAGCAAATCTTTATCAAATTGTTGTTCTAAATAAAATTGATTCAGTCTTAGAAGAAGATAGGGAAATGTTTAAAAAAGAATTTATGACATTTACCCCAGACGTATTCTTGATTTCAGCTGTTACAAAAGAGGGGCTAAATGAATTGCTTCACTTTATTTCTGCAAAAGTTGATGAAATACCTAAACCTGAATTTGATTTGATTGTGGAAGAAGATTTAGATGCTTATAATAATGATGATAGTGAATTTGAAGTAACTAAAATTGCTAAAGATGCTTATGTTATTTCAGGCGGTAAAGTTAATCGCTTGGCTAAAGTCACTGATTTAAGAAATACTGAACAAGTTGTTCGATTCCAAAATATTTTAAAATCTATGGGTGTATTTGAAGTTCTTCATAGTTATGGGTTGAAAAACGGTGATACAGTAATTTGTGGGCATTTAGAATTTGGTTACTATGATGACGAAATCTGGGGTGAAGGCTCTAAAGTATAATTTTAGTTCCCTCCTTTTATAGGGGGAAGGTGCCCGCAGGGCGGGTGGGGTACAAAATTGTATATAA
>CAYSIO010000284.1:0-1644 GCA_964431115.1 uncultured Vampirovibrio sp. | reverse complement strand
AAGAGTCTCTTAAACAGTTATAGAGATTCTTCGCATTCGCTCAGAATGACGGCAAGCTTGTAGTCACACCTCCAAGCCAAATACATTTACCCCCAGAATGACTGTAGAAGTGACCAAGAACTCAGTGACCAAGTGACCAAGAGTGTACGTCATTGCGAACGCAGTGAAGCAATCCAGTCATCAGCTTGTAGATATTACTTGCAGATTGAAAGTATTTAACCCTCTGGATTGCCACGTCGGGGTAAATCTTTTGAGTTTAATGCAGACTTACAAGTTTTTATATCTACAATTTTTTATAGTATAATATTATTATGATAGATAGATATTCACGAGAAGAGATAAAAAAGATTTGGGATTTAGAGGCTAAGTTTAATTATTACCTCAAGGTTGAACTGGCTGTGTGTCAAGCGTATGCGCGTTTGGGTCATATTCCGATGGATGCTTTGCGTCAAATTAAGGAAAAAGCATCTTTTAACATAGAGCGAATTGATGAAATTGAGAGAGAAGTTCGTCATGACGTCATTGCTTTCTTAACTGCTGTTAATGAATCTGTAGGTGCAGAAAATGCTAAGTATATTCATATGGGACTTACCAGTTCTGATGTTATTGACACTGCGTTTGCATTACAAATAAAAGACTCCTCAAGTTATATTTTAGAAGGTCTGTCAAGTCTGATTAATGTACTTAAAAATCTTGCGAAGAAACATAAAGATACCGTCTGTATCGGACGTTCTCATGGTGTGCATGCAGAAATAATGACTTTAGGATTTAAGCTTCTTAATTGGCTTGACTCTTTAGAAAGAGCTAAAAGAAGTTTTGAATATGCCCTTAAAGAAATTTCTGTCGGGCAGATTTCCGGACCTGTCGGTACTTATTCAAATCTTCCTACTGATATTGAAGAGCTTACTTGTGCTGAGTTAGGTTTGCAACCGGCAAAAATTTCTACTCAAATTATTTCTCGAGACAGACATGCTAAGTTTATGTCCGAATTAGCAGTGATTGCCAGTTTGATTGAACAATTTGCAACTGAAATAAGACATCTTCAGAAAACAGAAGTCCGTGAGTTAGAAGAAGGCTTTGGTGCAAATCAGAAGGGCTCAAGTGCTATGCCTCATAAAAAGAATCCTATTTTATGCGAAAATCTTTGCGGCTTAGCGCGTGTCGTTCGTTCAAATATGATAGCTGCTTTTGAAAATATTAATCTTTGGCATGAAAGAGATATTTCACATAGCTCTGCAGAAAGAATTATATTTCCGGATTCTCTGATTCTTGTAGATTTTATGTTGGCTAGATTTAAAAATGTTGTTGAAAATTTAGTTATACATGATGAAAATATGTTAAAAAATACGAATCTTTATGGCGGAGTAGTATTTTCTCAAAAAGTGCTTCTAAAGTTAATTGAAAAAGGCTTTACAAGAGAAGATGCGTATCGCGTTGTTCAAAAGCATGCCCTTGAAGCTTTAAACGGCGGTAATTTTAAAAAAGGTCTGGAAGCAGAGAATATTCTGACTTATGAAGAATTGGAAGTGTGTTTCAATGTCCAAGATTATTTAAAAAATATTGATGAAATTTATTCTCGTTTTAATTAATGAGTTTGCGGAAAAACTATCGTTTTTCTCGCAAACTCTGGGGAACGGTTTCGGG
>CAYSIO010000283.1:0-1685 GCA_964431115.1 uncultured Vampirovibrio sp. | reverse complement strand
GAAGTAATAATATCAACCAATTTAAAACTCAAGCAGCCTACAAAGACGGTGGCGGTATGGGCGGTGGCGGAATGTATTTTCAGCAAGGTAAAAAACGTAAAGAGCAACCCGAAGACGATTTATTTGAGTTTAGCGGAGATAAAAATGAAAATGAGATTTCCTTTGAAACAGAAATAGACGAAAAGGATATCCCGCAAGATACCCTTTTCAATAAATTTGTTAACTGGTTTAGGCTCAACAATTAAGATTTTTTGCCTTTGAACATACCGATAAATTTATTCCAATACTCAAGACCTTTGTCTTTGGCTATTTTACACCATTTGTAACATTGCTCGGTTGCAGGTTCTATTTTTTTCAATAAATCTTTAAATTTTCCGTCTTTCATTTTACCGATAATTCCGGTTTTGTGAGTGTAAGCCAAACCTACTACGGCAGCAGCTGAGACTGCAGCTAAAGTTCCGATAACACCTAAAGCTGACATTCCTTTCTTTTCTTCGTAATCACGACCACGAAAACTTACGCCACCACAAGTCGGACACGGATTAGGTTTCGGTAAATCATTATTAGATATTGAACCCGCTGTTTCTCCGCCTGAGCTTC
Source organism: uncultured Vampirovibrio sp. (assembly GCA_964431115.1). Lineage (GTDB taxonomy): Bacteria > Cyanobacteriota > Vampirovibrionia > Gastranaerophilales > Gastranaerophilaceae > CAG-196. The sequence continues at coordinate 1,085 of CAYSIO010000283.1, read as the reverse complement.
TAAAAGAAATTCCGTTTTGAGATGCTCTTAACTTTGAAATTGAACCGGCAGTTTCACCGCCACGAAAAGATACATTACTTATTGAATACATTTTAAACCTCCACAGGGTAAACACTTCTATTCATGTAAAAACAAAATTATAAAAAAAATTGCGCATCTTTTTAAAAAAACATGTGCAAAACACCTAAAACCCAACAATATCAAAGAAAACTCGAGTTTACAAAAGTTAATAAATCTGTTTTTATAATAAGTTTTATGATACCATTATTTTGGAGTGTGTATTATGCAAATTTCACCAATCAATAAAAATAATCAAACAAATTTTCAAGCTGTTAATCAAAAGTATTTACAAATGGCTAAAAAAGAAGCTAAAGGAGGACAGCGCTTTGGTGAAATACTTACAGTATTACGTTATGATGTAGATTGGGGAGATATTCACCCACAGGACGGAATTGATACTGTTGAAGCTATAAAAGAACTGATTGGTAAAACTGATGAATTTATAGAACATGTTTTAGAAGGTTTTAGAGTTATGCTCAAAAAGTAACTCCGGCAGTTTTTCACCTAAAAATGTTCCTAAGCTCATACCGACAAGAGAACCACAAGCTGAAAAGTGCTTATACTATGTTATAATATCCTTACAAGGAGTATAAAATGCAAATTTCACCAATCAATAAAAACAATCAAACAAGCTTCCAAGCTGTTAATCAAAAATATTTACAAATGGCTAAAAAAGAAGCTAAAGAAACTCGAGCTTTTGGAGAATTATTAACAAAATTACGTTATGACGTAGCGTGGGGAGATATTCACCCACAAGACGGAATTGACACTGTTGAGGCAATAAAAAAACTGATTGGCAAAACAGATGAATTTACCGAGCATGTTTTAGAAAACTTTAGAATCATGCTCAAAAAGTAGTTCCGGCAGTTTTTCACCTAAAAATGTTCCTAAGCTCATACCGACAAGAGAACCACAAGCTGAAAAGTGCTTATAACCGATTGCACCCAAATATGCTATACCTGCAAGAGTCGTTGTTACACCTAAAATAGCTTTTCCTATTTCTTTTTTTACATCTTCACCTTCTT
>CAYSIO010000282.1:0-1713 GCA_964431115.1 uncultured Vampirovibrio sp. | reverse complement strand
AAAAAAAGATTCTCCTGCACTGGGTGATATAACAATGAGTATTAGTGCAAACGCTCTTGGTTTAACAAATGCTGCTACGCCTATCGGTTTAAAAGTAATGAAAGAATTACAGGATGAAAACCCTAATAAAGAAGTTGCAACTGATAGCATGTGCATGTTTTTAGGCATGAACACCGCAGGTTTTCAAATAATACCGGCTACCGTTATTGCGGTTTTGGTTGGAGTCGGCGCAACAAACCCTTCTGAAATAATACTGCCAACGCTTATTGTAACAACCTTGTCATTTCTTGTTGCAATAATAGCAGCTCTTGTATTTAGAAAACTTTGGAAGAAGGGAGATAACTAATGTTTGAAAAAATCTCTCTTGGCATGCTTCCTATAATGATTTTAATAATACTAACTCTTGGTGTAGTAAAAAAAGTCCCTGTTTATGAAGAATTTGTAGAAGGAGCAAAAGACGGGTTTAAAGTCTCAATTACAATAATACCTTACTTAGTAGCTTTAATTGTAGCGATTTCAATGTTTAGGGCGTCCGGAGCTTTGGATTGGATAGCACAAGTTCTAAATCCATTATTATCATTGCTTTCAGTGCCGACTGATATTATTCCGATTATGTTTACCCGCTCATTGTCAGGCTCTGCGACCTTAGGACTCTTTTCCGAACTAGCATCAACGCACGGTGCTGAAGCTTTTGTTACAAAACTTGCAGCCGTTATGGTAGGTAGTTCTGAAACGACTTTTTACGTTTTATCCGTGTATTTTGGAGCAGTTGGTATTAAAAAATTCAGATATGCACTTTTAACCGGAATTGTTGCAGATATTACAGGTATTGTACTAGCAATTTTGGTTGCACGTTGGTTCTTTCTTGCCAACATTGCGTAGAACTGGCTTTTATATCTTCTTCAACAACAAGCTTTTGTAATACTGCAAAATTTATATCAATAAAGTTGATTTTATCTAGCTTTTCAACCCTGAATTCTTCAGAACCGCAATTGGAACAATAATGATATTGTGGGAAAATATTACCGTTTCTGGCATTAGTTTTTAGTTTAACTCCACAACAAGCACATCTTGTAATGTACCATTCATTTTTTATAAACTTGCCACAATCCGGACAATAACCACACTCCATGTCGGGTGTAATTTTCTCATGAGAGCATGATTTTTTAAAATTAAATAAGTTAGTTAAAAACATTCCGTTACCTCTTTTGATAAGTTATAGTTAATGTTTTTTTCTTAATAATCAAGTTTTGTAAAGAAATGTTAATAAAACATTCGAAAATAGGCAATTTTATTAGAGAGAAATACTTTTTATATATAAGGGAAACTAATCAGGATATTTACGTTAATACACATACACATATTTCATTATACTACACTTCACACATTTAAGTTTTTAGAGTCGATAAGACTCTTTTTTTTGGGGGTAAATGTATTGGGCTTGGAGGTGTGACTACAGGCTAGTAAGACGAGTGGGGGTAAATGTATTTGGACTTGTTGGTGTGACTACAAGTGTGCAGTCATTCTGAGGTGAAACCGAAGAATCCAGAGAGGTAAATACATTCAATCTGCAAGTAATAGCTACAAGCTGATGACTGGATTGCTTCGCTGCGTTCGCAATGACGTACACTCTTGGTCACTTGATCACTGAGTTCTTGATCACTTCTACAGTCATTCTGAGCGAATGCGAAGAATCTCTATAACTGTTTAAGA
>CAYSIO010000281.1:0-1719 GCA_964431115.1 uncultured Vampirovibrio sp. | reverse complement strand
GATAAACGTAAAGAACGTGAAAGAAATAAACGTCTTGATGCAATGTTACCTGCTCATATGAGAAGAGAATCCGGTGCGGCTGATGATGGCGCAACACAATTGAACTTGATTATTAAAGCTAATACTCACGGTTCAGCGGAAGCGGTTTCTCAAGCTATTGCACAGTTTGAATCTGATGAAATTATTACTAAGATTATACACGTTGGTGTTGGTGATATTTCAGAAGCGGATGTTATGTTGGCATCAGCATCAAATGCTATGATTCTTGGTTTCACTGTTAAAGAGGACTCAAATGCTCTTGCAGCAGCTGAAAGAGAAGGTGTTTCAATTAAGAAATACGACATCATTTATCAAATCCTTGAAGATATTGAAAAGACAATGGTATCGCTTCTTTCACCTGAAGTTAAAGAAATTGAAACAGGTACTGTTGAAATCAGACAAATCTTTACTATCGGTAAAACTATTAAGATTGCAGGTTGTTATGTTACTGAAGGTAAAATCAACAGAAACGATACTGCAACAATCTTGCGTGGCGGTAAAGAAATATTCAAAGGCTCTGTTGATCAACTTAAACGTTTCAAAGACGATGTTAAAGAAGTTGCACAAGGTTTTGAATGCGGTATTTCGTTTGTTAAGTTTAATGATATTGAAGAAGGCGATATTGTTAAATTCACGACAACAAAAGAAATTGACAGAACAGAATTATAAAAATAAAAAAGAGGTTTATACCTCTTTTTTTTGTAAATATTTGTTAATTTATGACAATTTTGGAGCAAAAATTCATAATATAAAAACTTATATATAATAGGGGAATATTATGGATTATTTAAGATTAGGAAAACTCGTTTGTCAAAAAATTAATCAAAATCTACCGCATATTTCGACTACAAGATTAAATCGGTTGGTCGACAATGTATCTTTGAAAAATCCAAAAATCTTAAATGAATATTATCAGTTAGGCTCCTATGATTATTCGGCGGCTTTAAGGGCTTTACAGGCAAGGTCTTCAAGTAAAGACAGTAAAGTTTTGGGAATTCTGTCTTGGTTCAATAAGAGCGCACTTCCGAATATGAATTCTGCAAGAGAAGCTTATTCTTTTCCCGGATTAACAAATCTTGAAAGATTGGAATTTAATATAAGACAATTAACAAATCGACGTTTGGGTAATTGTCAAGAAAATGCTGTGGCTGCAACTACAATTTTAAAAATGAACGGTGTTAAAAATGCTTGTGTTGCTTCTTTGAAACACGATGACGCATATATTGACCATGTTGTGTCTGTATTTAATAAAGACGGTAGTTTATTTGACGGCAATATTATAAATAATAAAACGATAATTATTGATTCTTGGTTAGGAATTGTAGATTATGCAAATAATTATTTTGCAAAATATCGCCCGCTATTAAGTGAATTTATGTATATTCCTAAAGACGGAAAACTTTCCCTTCATCGTGTTAATCATTTGAATATAGATGAAAGTGAAGTGTTTTTAGCTCGTGAAAAATTCGCAAATTTAGTTTTTAGTAATTAATCTGTTTTAAAACTTTTTCAGATGAGCATATGCTGCATCCATTGCTTTTTTGCCTAGCTTGCCAAAGTCAATTGTGTACATTGTGCTTTCGCCAATTTGTATTACATCAGAAATATGCCCGACACCTAGTTTATCGTGGAAAACTCTTTCTCCGATGTTAAAATAATATTGGGTAGTAGCATTTTTAA
>CAYSIO010000280.1:0-1724 GCA_964431115.1 uncultured Vampirovibrio sp. | reverse complement strand
CTTGTTCGTAAAGCATACCTTTTTCGATTAGCTCTTTATAGCTTTCTTCAACTTTACCTGAATTATGAAGTGAAAGCTCTGAATAAAATTCATCAAAATGCACTCTAAAATCTTCTAATAAAGCTTTCTGACAAGCTTCCATTTCTGCTTTAGCAAAATCACAAAGAACTTGTAATTCTACGTCAGAAGATTTTTCAACTTTATTTTGCTCAAGAAACTTCTTAGCAACAGGAACTAAATAATCTCCCGGATAAAAGTTTTTCTTTTCAATTTCATCAGTAGGAAAATCAATATCTTCGCCTAATTCTTGGCCGATTCTGATTCTTAAAGAATTCCCAAGTTTTTGGATCTGACTACCGGCATCGTTAATGTAAAATTCTTGATGAACTTCGTGTCCGTAGAATTTAAGCAAGTTTGCTAATGCGCTACCCATTGCAGCCCAACGTCCGTGCCCGATATGGAAAGGCCCTGTAGGGTTAGCTGAAACGTATTCTAACAAGATTTTTTCTGTAGGAATATCTTGAGGTCGACCATAGTTTTCACCTAGTTCTAAAACGTCGGCAACAGCGTTTGCCAAAAGAGAATTTTCTATTTTGAAGTTAATAAAACCACCAACAACAGAAGTTGAATAATTTTCCCCTGTTAAATTCTCTACAATTGCATTAGCAATTATTGGAGGAGCGATTTTTGCTACACGAGCTAATGATGAAACGTTTACTGCAAAATCACCAAAATCTGCATTCTTTGGCTTTTCTATGATAAGAGTATAATCGTCATTTGCTCCCATAGCGCCCAATTTACCAGCTTCAACAGCTTTATTTATTGCGTCTTTAACTTCATTCAAGAAAAAATCTTTTAACATTATTTGTCCTTTACTATTCACTTTTAATTTTTTAATGGTGAACTAAAGTCCACCCTATATTCTTAACCTCTATTGATTTGACTTATTTGCACTGTCATGCTGAACTTGTTTCAGCATCTTATCAGCTTGATACTTAAATACCAATTTGGATAGATCCTGAAATAAATTCAGGATGACAATTTTAGTATTATTATAAAATAAACATAAACTACTGCAAAGTTTTAACCAAATTATTCAAAACACTTTCAGTTGTATCTTTGTTCAAAAGAATAGACTGTACAGCCATATTTATTCCTAAATTAATATCCTTTTGCCCTTTCTTTTGTTTCAGAGCAGGTGTGATTTTTTGAATTTGTTTTGCGCTAATTGAACGAGATTTTGCTGTTAAATCTGAGTAATCATTATAAAATTTATTGTTTAATGCGTTAGAATTTGTTGCAATTATATTTGTAAGTTTTGCGAGTTTAAGTTGGTTTTCTTCGTTTGTTAAATACAGACCAAAATCTAACGCTTCTTGTTTATGCTTTGCTCTTAAAGGGATTACAAAATTCATAACGGAAAAATCATTTTGTCCGAGAGGACCTTTGATTTGTTCCGCCACATCTGTTTGTGCGTATATTTTAGGGGCATTCTCTTTAATCATATTTAAGAAGTTTGCTCCGCCTTGATAGAATACGATTTTACCTGCCATATATTGTTCAAGAGCTTCTCTATGAGTCATTGTAATTGTTTCAGGTGGGATTAATCCTTTTTGATAAAGATTTTTGAACATCTCAAATACTTTTATGCTTTCCGTTGAGTTAAAATCTTCAACTTCAGAAATTCCATACTTATTTAGAATTTTAATCATAGTATCGTTTTC
>CAYSIO010000279.1:0-1742 GCA_964431115.1 uncultured Vampirovibrio sp. | reverse complement strand
TCAAGGTCATTTATTTCACGTGTTAATCTCTGGACCTGCCAGAATGCTACTAACATAATGAACCTACCTTACTTTGTACTAACCTTTGATTAAAACAGATAAATATTACAACCTATTTAAAATGATAAACCTGAAGTGATACTAACCTTTTTTAACCTTACATTTATATAAAGTATTTTGCTTTTCAAAAATTGCCTTTTTTGTTTCGTTTTGTTAAGATTTGTAAAGTTGAGTTTTTAAAAAGCTTATTATGATAGAATTTTATTGTTCCCTCTCCTACGGAGAGGGCTAGGGAGAGGGTTTAAATTATGATTAAAGATATATTACAAAACGCAAAAAATTATTACAGCCTTTCAGAAAATCTTAAAAAAGGATTTACTTGGCTAGAAAATACCGATTTAAAAAATATACCTGACGGTAAATATGAAATAGATAACACTAACGTTTATGCTTCAATTCAGACATATGAAACCAAAGAAGAAGCTAATTATGAATCTCATCGCAATTACATTGATATTCAATACATGATAGATGGAGTAGAAAAAATCGGTGTAACAGATTTGTCAAATTGCTCTACTTGTATCAAATACGATTCAGAACGAGATTTAGAATTTTATAACATAAACTGTGAAGAAGAGTATCTTGAACTCAAAGAAGGACAATTTCTGGTTCTATATCCAAACGATGCACACAAGCCTTCAATTTCTAAAAACAAAAAGACCACAGTTAAAAAAGTTGTTGTTAAAGTGGCAGTGTAATTTTTGATCTTTCCGGATTCTTTCGTCAGGGTAAATAATCTTACACCTTCAGTGAAGGTGGAAAATATTCAAATTCTGTGAGCGAAGCGAACAAAACAATTTCCCATTTTCCACTTTCACTTTTCCATTAATAAGTAAGACTTTAGTCGAAACGGTCCGGTACTATAAAAGACTTATGCAGCAAAGATATTTCTTGCAGAAGAATCAATTTCAAAATCTATTAGTTCACCCTCATATGCTTTTTCTTCTTTTAATTCAAGAAGATTCCAAAGCTCACCTAAAACAGGTTCTTTGTTAACTTTTCTGTTTGCATGAGATTTTAGATACTTTAAAGTTTCTTTCATTGAATTATTTAATGTAATCTGAGAAGAAGCTTTAATTATAGAAAGCTGAGGACTGTAAGAGCCATTAGTAAAAATGGTCTGTTCAACAAACTTATGAGCAGCTTCACCGGATACACCTTGTCTGCTAAGAATATTTCTTGCAGCATTTCTTAAGTTATCTCTGCTTTCAAATTGAAAACTATTCATGGTTTGCGTAATGTTTAATGCCATTTTCCGATACCTTTATCCCTTTTCTTTGTCATTCTGAGCCTTGTTGGCGAAGAATCTCTTTAATACTAATATCGGCATATTTTCTAAAAACTTTAGAGTTTTTAGAAATTTTGTTACAAAACTTAACTTCTTGTCATTAGAAGAGGATAAAAAATCGCCCGAAAAAGTAATCCGAAAAATATAACTGGATTGCTTCACTACGCTCGCAATGACGTATTATTTACTTTCCGTCACTGCGAGCCACTTTAGTGGCGTGGCAGTCCAGTTATAAAACTGTCATTGCGCACTTGATGCGCAATCGCAATATTATTGAGTATATGCGTTTTATCTTGCGATACCGAATCAAGTTCGGTATGACGTTTTTCTTTGCCCCTTTGGATTTACCCCTTTGGATTTACCCCTCTGGATTTACCCCTCTGGATTTACCCCT
>CAYSIO010000278.1:0-1749 GCA_964431115.1 uncultured Vampirovibrio sp. | reverse complement strand
CCCAAGCGAATACAAGGAAAACTAAGCCTTTTATAAGAGTTTCAGATTGAGTATTTTGGATAAATTTTCTGTAAAAAATAAAAACTATGCCGGCAATAAAACATATTTCAAGTATATTTACCCAATTCAACGACCATTGAAGCGGGCTCAAAATACTGTGAATAAATGCTAAAAGACCATCAATCATTATTTTCTCAACCTATCGGGAACTACTTCTCTTGCAATCAAATCCTCTAAGGATTCTCTATTTACTATCATATCAGATTGTGCAGAATTTACAAGTACCATTGCCGGTTTTTCTACACGATTATAATTAGAACTCATTGAATAATTATATGCGCCGGTATTATAAACGCAGATAATATTTCCGGCTGTTAATTTAGGTAATTCAATATTTTCAATTAAGATATCTCCGCTTTCACAGTAGCGCCCTGCAATTGTAACAATTTCTTTTTCCGGACTTTCTATGTTACAAACCTCTGCTACATATTTAGCTTGGTACATACTCGGACGAGGATTGTCCGCCATTCCGCCATCTACTGCAACGTATTTTCTGCCATTTGGAACTTGTTTTGAACTCCCTACTGTGTATAAAGTCACACCTGCCGTAGATATAATACTTCTTCCGGGTTCCAGATAGATTGTAAACTTCTGAGCGTATTCACACATAGCGCGCCCTATTGCATCAGCGAGTTCTTTAACGGAAGGAGGATTATCTAATTCAGTATATTTGACACCTAATCCACCTCCAATATTAAGTTCATTTAATTCAAGTTCAAATTTTTCATTAATTCTCGCAAGTTCTTCTACGAGAATTCTTACTTCGTCTTCAAAGCTTTGTAATTCAAAAATTTGTGAACCGATATGAGCATGAAGTCCACATAAAGTCAAATTTTTATATTCTGTTTTAACAAGATTAACTATTTCATCCACTTGTGACAAATCAAACCCAAATTTTGAATCAATTTGCCCTGTTTGGATGTAATCGTGTGTATGACATTCAATACCCGGAGTTATTCTTAAAAGAATAGAGACTTTTACCCCTTTTTCTCCTGCAATTTTGTTTAACAATTCTGCTTCATAGAAATTATCCACAGAAAAACGGCCGACTTTTAAATCAAGTGCGACCTCAATTTCTCTTCTTGTTTTATTGTTTCCGTTGAAAAGTACTTTTGACATATCAACACCGGCTTTGTATACGGTATAAATTTCACCGGCTGAAACGGTGTCAAACCCAAAACCTTCATCAGAGATAATAGAAGCAATAGCGAGGTTTGAAAGAGCTTTTGATGCGTACATCATTTTGATATTTTTGTAATCTTTAAAAGCCTCAATGTAATCTCTGCAAATTGAACGTAAAGTTAGCTCGTCAATTACATAAAGAGGAGTTCCGTATTTATGTGCTAAATCAACCAAATCACAGCCACCTATATGTAGATTGCCATTTCTTTCTGTCGTAATTGGTCTCAACGATTGGTTTGTACTCATAAAAACACCCTCTCTTTTAAGTATATTCTACCAAAAGAGAGAATGTTTTACAAGAGTTTATAAGCTTTTATACTACTTCCAAGTGTTGATATTTAGCGGATTTGGAAACAACTCCGTAACAGACCATTGTTAATCTGTTGTTTAAAGCCATCATCGTTTTAAAATTATTAGCTGAAGCATTCATTGAGGCATACATATCATCCGCAGAGACTCGTGATACATATGCGTCCGCATCATGATTATCCACTTTTTCTTGAGCGT
>CAYSIO010000277.1:0-1761 GCA_964431115.1 uncultured Vampirovibrio sp. | reverse complement strand
TATCCTCCACCATTTAAAACAAAGACCGATTTCGAAATCGGTCTTTTTGTTTGTGAAATTTATGTTTTCAGTTCCAAAAACTCTGGACAAATTAGGTTTTAAAAGATTTTAACTGTCATGCTGAATTTATTTCAGCATCTTGCAAGTTTAGAGTTTTTATTACAAGCTGGTAAGGTCCTGAAACGCGCCTCGCATTAAACGGATACGCTTACGCTTTCATCCTCTGCTCGGCTTGTTCAGGACGACAATTTTGTCGGTCTTTTTGTTTGAGGAATTTATGTTTTTAGCTTCGAAAATCCTTGACAAATTATATTTTAAAGAATTCTAAGCATTTTTTATAGGACGGGTTTTAACCTGTCATTATTTATTTTGTTGGGTTGAAACCCAACCTATTTACTGTTTTTTTAATGATATTTTATTTATTTTATACTGGAATAATTCCACTTAATAGCTGATGTATCTTATTTTCTACTTGATAAGCATCATCTTCCACGAATTGTTTACGATAAGCTTTTTTATCAACATCTATATCTATGTAGTTCATATTATTTTCTTTACATTTTTGTGCAAACTCTTTATATTTTTGAGGAACATTTTCTGGAGAAAGTTCTCCAAAATATTTTTTTAACAATTCATCAATTTTATCTTTGAATTTTTGTATTGTTTTTTGATCAGCCTCATCTAAAGGGACTTTACCAAGACAGTCATCATAATAATATTTAGCAATTTCAGGATATTCAAAAACTTTATCAAAAGATATTTTTCCCAGTATTGCCTCTTCAGCTTTCTCTTCACAACCTGCTTTTGGCCTTAAAAATCTGTTTAAAGCTTTCTTCTGAGCATATTCTGGAAACTCATTAAACATAATTTCATGCTGTTTTGCATGCCTGAATTCATGATGTATATGTGCTAATAAAGTTTCTTTGCGCCCTTTTTTAAGATCCGTTTCTATTAAATCATTTAATAGATGACAACCTCCGCGAGCTTCACTATTTGATAGATCTTTAAAAATAAGTTTTATTGGTTTATCTTTAAACCCAAAATTTTGTTTTGCCTCTTCAAAAACAGCCCTTGCATACTCTTCTTCATTTTCGATTTTTTGAATTTTTTTATAGCGTTTTAGCATTGCAATAGTTTCTTCTTTTGTAATATTGTCACGCATAAAGACTTCTTGAAAAGTTTTTTGTGCTTTGTTTATATAATTATTTCGATAAGCTCTTATTCCCAACACTCCAGCAACTGTTGCTAACGTAAGTCCACCTAATATAAATAAAGTTTTCTTACTCTTATTTTTAGTTGGTTTATTTAAAGTATCAGTAGTAGGAGTTCTTTCTAATGTATTTATAGTCATAACAGGATTAGCCTTAAATGTTGTATTCATTTGAGGTTTTGGGCAAATTTGAACTGTATTTAAACCATTTACTTGTAAGGGCACAATAACTCCTAACTTTCTACCATTTATATAAAGTCTTTCTGCACACCAAAATTGCTTAAATTTGAGGTTTTATTAAGAAAGTTTAACAATTCTAAGTGTCCTTATCTTCCGATTGGGACAAAGCTAGCCTAGATATTGAAGAATTTTATTTGTAGCTTAATTCTTACGCAAATTTTACTTCAATTTCAGCGCCTAATCCACGTAATATTTTTATTGTTGTATCAAAACTTGGTTGAACTTTGCCTTTTAAAATATTTGATAAATTTGAACGATTCATATCTAATTTGATTGCAAGTTGACTAATTGTTGTACGAGATTTAACAACA
>CAYSIO010000276.1:0-1826 GCA_964431115.1 uncultured Vampirovibrio sp. | reverse complement strand
GTAATAGCTTGAAAGTCGAAAAAGTGGTAATTTTTCTAATTTGCAGATTTTCAATGGTGCCATTATATGCTATAATTAGCCTATGACTCAAAGAAATTCGACATTGGAAGTATATTTTTACCAAACAAGCTCTGGCAATGAACCTGTTAAAGAATGGTTAAAATCCTTACCAAGAGAGGATATGCGTACTATTGGCTTTGATATCAAAACTGTTCAATACGGATATCCGATAGGTATGCCATTAACAAGAGTTTTGCACGGAACAGGTGGACTAGAAGAAGTTCGTTGTAATATTTCTAATGGCATTGCAAGAGTAATTTTCTATGTTGAAAACAATACAATAGTACTATTGCATGGATTTGTTAAAAAATCACAAAAGACACCTGAAAAAGAATTAGATGTTGCAATTAAGAGGTATAAAGATTGCGTAAGCCGGGGCTAAAAGCACGACGGTTTGTCATTAAGCAAATGATAAAACGATACGTTTACCTAAGTATTTAGCAACTTTTTCAATTGTGTTTAAGGTAATTGCTGTATTCTCAGGGTCAAGAATGCGAGATATAGCACTTCTTGAAGTGTCTAAATCTTTTGCAAGTTTGCTAACAGTAATATTTTCAGCAAGCATTTTTTGTTCAAGAGCATAAGCAATAACCCTTTTAATAGCTACAGTATCAGACTCTTGAAGCAAACCTTCTTCTTCAAGAAAATTGTCAAAATTAGAGCCTATACAATTTTTATTCATAGTCGCAGTCCTTTTTTATTCTATTCATGACGATTTGTATAATACCATTGTACCAAAAATTGTACACTTTTTCAAGTGCCAAGTTTTTACAAATAAAATTCTTCTGTATCAGAGTTAGCTTTATCCCAGTCGGAGGATAATGACGCATAGAATTGTTAAACTTTCTTAATAAAATCCTCAAAACTAAGCAATTTTGCTGTGCAGGAGGATTTTATATAAATATACAGGGGAATATTATGGGGATAATTTAATGGTAGTTAAGCCAATAGTAAATTTAGCAACTAAATATACTGATGATATTATTGGTCTTGGTGTGCGAAAATGGACAAAGCCGACAAGTTTTGAGGGGTTGCGTTTTGCCCCAGAGGCTATAGGTGATACAATTTCAATTCAAAATCCTCTTAAAATTTTAAATCAAACATTTAAAGATAAATACGGCATTACATCTCAAATAAATAATCCACAAATAGCAGAAACTCTTTTACCGGCGCTTAATGACATAGCTAAAATTAATAAGAAAAATTTATTCAATGGATATACTATAAGAACAGAAAAACTTTCGCCTGATGTGATTGCAAAACGAGTATTTAATGTAGAAACGAATGATTTTACAACAATTTTTAATGAAAATTTTGCTTGGAATAATATAGATGAAATTACATCTAAAATGTACCATAATTGTGAAATATCTTCTGATAATCCTAAATATTTGTTATACAGAGAATTCGCAGAATTTTTAAATTTTAAGAATGATCCTCATAAATATAATTTTTTTGAAGAAAGATTTTTTATCAATGAATCAGTATTACCGGTATTACGTGTTTCAAATAGCAAACAGGTGAATAGATATAATGCTAATTATATAGCAGGAAGAATGTCAGGAAAAGCATTTCCCCAAAAAAATAAAACTTTGTTTGAAGATACTAATGGAGTTAATTTATGTTATCCGAAACCTGAACAAATTGTTCATCATCCAAGTTTTAATAAACCAATAAAAATTTCAACACATACTTTTAAAGATGCGCTAGACGCTCACAGTTATTTATTAACTAATTATGGGATAAATGCAGATTTTGTAAGTCTA
>CAYSIO010000275.1:0-1827 GCA_964431115.1 uncultured Vampirovibrio sp. | reverse complement strand
TGATAACGAAGAGTTGGCTATGATAACAAAAAAGCTTGAGTATTGTATTAACAAGTTTGTAGCTTGTAATCAACTGTTGATTTGCAGTGACAACAATATTAACCGTGCCTTTAACGTACTGTTCCATGCTATTCCGGAGCTCTATACTTTAGTTGAAAAACAACAAAATGAATACCACGCTTTTGATACATTTACACATACAATAAGAGTTATGCAAGAAGTCGCTAAAAATGAAAGATTTCAGAAATTAAATGATAACGATAAAAAAATATTATTTGTAGCGGCATTACTTCATGACATAACCAAAAAAGAAGGTGTTGTAGATAAAGGACACGCTTTAACAGGTGCATATGATGCATATCAGATTGCAAAAAGACTCGGATTTTCTAATACTGACTGCAGTAAACTTTTTGCAATAATAAGAAACCACGAATGGTTGAAATATTATAACAAAGAGGGAGTTTCCGAATTACAAAAAATAGAAAGAGCTAAAACTATTGCATTTACTCTTCGCGAAGGCAACGCTTTTGAATTAGTAAGTATTCTCTCAGAAGCTGATTTAAAAGGTATGAAAAAAAATAATGAAGGATATTTAATGTACGAAAAGGCTTTAAGAGAAGGAAACAGTGAAGTTGCCAGATATGTGAGAGATTTGCAACGAACCGCAATACCGCTTCCTCAAAGTAAACTGCCTAAAGCAAGCGAGCTTGAATCCGACGGCAATATTATAAGAGATGCAAATATCGGCGGAATAAAAAACAAAGTTATTTATTTATCGAAAAATATGAACAAAGGAAGCTTGCCTTTTGACAGTAATATTGACCCGAGTGATTTAAATTTCTTAGTACACGCTCTTGATTCCGAAAAAAACTCTTTAATTTTCCAACGCATGGACGAAGTCGACAACGATACGCTGATTAGTGCGTCATATGTTAACTTGGCAAAAGGGAATTGGAAAACCTTTAGACAACAAGGTTTCATTCTGAATGTAGACAGCGATAATATTCATGCCGCATATTTCAAAGATTACGGCTCAGGCGCAACTAAAAATATAGATAATTTAAAAATCGATTACTTATTCGGCGGGTATTTTAAACCCCAAAGAGATTATATTTCTCAAAAAATCAAAGAAAAATTACACATCAACGCAGACAGCTATAAAACTTTATACCAAGATATTAAAAACAAATCTTTAGCAGAAATAAGAAAAGAATATCCGTTTGTATCAGCTGCAATTAAACAAATTTATATGGAAATGCAAGGCGGACAATACACCTACGGAAGAAATTATAACGAAGTTCTTGTCTCCAGACCGCACATTCAAGGAGTATTCGCATACGACCGCTCTATTACGCAGGTTCCGAAGTATTTGCGTAAATACGCCGCAGATGCTGATATACCTATAATTATTTTCCTTGATTAATTAATTTTCGTAACATTTTATTAAGATTTATTCAAAATTAAAAGAGTTTATGCTACGATTGTTCACGATTTAATATTATGTGTTTAGAACAAAAATGGAGTATGGAATTATGAAGAGAACAATTAGTGTGGCTTTAGCTGCTTTATTGCTTTTTAGCTACACTGGAGTGAATGGCGCACTCGCTATACAACCTCCTCAACAAAGAACTTTGCAGGCTGCTCCAAATGCAAGAACTATTGAACTTGCGTTCGTATTCGACGGTCAGTCTGACAAAAACAAATCTCTTTTGGAAACTTTCCAAAAAACTATTACAAGATCACTTTTACCTGATTACAAAGCAGCATTCCCTGCTGATTTGATATTCACGGGTGACTGGACAGAAAAAGGTGTAGCAGCAGCTTCTG
>CAYSIO010000274.1:0-1891 GCA_964431115.1 uncultured Vampirovibrio sp. | reverse complement strand
AGAATTACAAGTACAATACCAAAAACAGGTACTCAAATTATAAAATTTTTCAATAATGGTATGCTGATGTCAAAAGTTGTTATACCAGGAGCTAGAAATTCAAATCCGTACCGTATAGAAAAAATGATAACAAATTGTGAAAATGGGCAGCCCAAAAAGATTTTATTAAAGTTTAAAGATTATATGGATGCTGTATTGCATCACGATGCTACTAGAAATAATAATTCTAAATTTAAACAAATTCTTTAATTTTACCTAAATATTCTAAGTAACGTCGGTCGGATTTACTAATCCGACAAAAAGTTTTTGTTGGGTTAGTAAACCCAACCTACAACTTAAAAACCCCCTCTTAGATTTCTAAGTTCAAGCTTACGCTTTCACTAAGAAATCTTTTTCTCCCCCTCGTAGAGATGGTAAACGTACTTAATCACTCAATCACTTTTTAAACCTTTATGCTAAAATATTATTATGGATTTATTTACGCAATTAGAGGATATGAATAAACAAGTGCCGTTGGCGGAAATATTGCGTCCAAAGACTTTGGATGATTTTCTTGGACAGTCGAATGTTGTTGCGCCAAACTCACCGCTTTTAAATCTCTTAAAAACTCAAAGGCTTTTTTCTTTGATTTTTTGGGGAACACCCGGTTGCGGGAAAACAACTCTTGCAAGATTAATTGCGACAAAAGTGAATGCCCAGTTCGTTGAGCTTTCAGCAGTTTCGTCAGGTATAAAAGAGATTAAAGAAACTGTTGAAAAAGCCAGAGAAGCGCTTCGTGCAGGGCAAAAAACTATTTTATTCATAGATGAAATCCATCGTTACTCAAACACTCAGCAGGATGCACTACTTCCGCATCTTGAGAACGGGACTTTGTTCTTAATCGGCTCAACTACGGAAAACCCTTCATTTCAGGTTGTTCCGGCCCTGCTTTCCAGAGTTCAGGTGATTCGTTTAAATCCAATTAATGATGTTAGTATGGCAAAAATTATTAACAAAGGGTTTGAATACTTAGAAAAAAATTACCAGCCGATTCAGTATGAAGAAGATGTTATTAAATTTATTGTGAACAATGCCAGAGGCGACGCAAGATGTGCCTTAAACCTTGTTGAGAATTCGTATTTTGCAAGCAATTTCTCAAACGATACACGCCTTCTGTCTGTAGAAATTCTAGAAAGTATTACACAAAGAAGAAATACACGATATTCTATTCAGGAGCATTATGACTGTGCTTCAGCTTTTCAAAAGAGTTTGAGAGGATCTGACGCTGATGCTGCTATTTATTATTTAGCAAAAATGATTGCTGCAGGCGAAGATCCAAGATTTATTGCAAGAAGATTAATTGTTTGCGCAGCAGAAGACGTTGGAATTGCAGACCCAAACGCTATGAATATTGCCGTAAATGCATACAAAGCAGTGGAGTTAATTGGGCTTCCGGAAGGCAGAATACCTTTAGCTAATGCGGTTGTATATGTTGCAAATGCGCCTAAATCTAACAAAGCTTGTGTTGCAATTGATATGGCTTTAGCTGATATTGAAGCAGGTTTAGATTTTGCTCCTCCGATGCATCTAAGGGATGCGCATTATTCTGATGCGAAGAAATATGGATTCGGAGTTGGCTATAAATATTCACACGATCATCCTAATGAATATCAACAGTTTTTACCCGATGAGATTAAAGACAAGAAGTATTTGTAATATTTCTTAATAAAAGCGTTTAAAAGGGCAATTTGGAAAACCTATTCTGACTTATAAATTATATAAGAAAGGTTATAGTTTTTTCGTGTCATATATTAAGCCTGTTATAAAAACATTAGTTGAACAAAAATCTCTCACACAAAGATTTGTTCAAAGGCCGGTTGTTAAAGAAATTAACGCAGTTAGCTTCAAAAAT
>CAYSIO010000273.1:0-1911 GCA_964431115.1 uncultured Vampirovibrio sp. | reverse complement strand
ATACTACCTTGAAAAAAAGAAATTCTCCCCTTGGCCCAGAATGACTAACCGCCCGGAAACCCCCCCTCCCAGGGGGTCCCCCCCCCCCCCCCGAGAGCGGAAACGCCTGTTAGCGCCATTTTGCTACCTGCAAAAAGTCGCTCTTCTAAGCTAATATGTCTCTCTTGCTTAACCATTCTTGGGGGTATCCGTATATTTAGTGCACTATATATTATATTATACAATATTTTAATATGGATTACAACATGGTTTCGGATTTTGTTGTATAATTCTAATTATGAAAAACATAATTTTTATCTTTGGAACACGTCCGGAAATTATTAAGCTTGCGCCTGTAATCCTAGAACTACGCAAGTATCCGAAGGATTATAACGTAATTATTTGTAATACTGAACAGCAAAAAGAGCTTTCGAATCAGACTCTTGCTTATTTTGGTCTGAAAGCTGATATTAATCTCGATTGCATGAGAGAAAATCAGTCTCTAAGCTCAGTTCAAGCAAGGATTTTGACATCTTTGGATAAAGTATTCAACGAAAACGAAATTGATGCAACAATCGTGCAAGGCGATACAATGACTGTGCTTTGCGGAGCTTTGACAAGTTTTTATCATAAAAAACCTGTTTTCCACGTAGAAGCCGGACTTCGCTCTTACGATATTTATGAGCCGTTTCCGGAAGAGGTTATGCGTCAAATGACTTCGCGTGTCGCGGATTTACACTTTGCGCCGACAGGAGTAAATAAGCTTGCTTTAATGAAAGAAGGAATCTCTTTAGATAAGATTTTTGTGGTCGGCAATACTGTTATTGACGCGCTTTTCTGCCTATCGGACGAAGTTGTCGAAGATTCTAAAAAGTTTTTTGAAGATAAAAATATTCCTATTGATGACAAATTGGTTTTGATTACTGCTCACAGACGTGAAAATCACGGCGAAAGAATAGATAGGATTATTGATGCAATATCTTATTTAGCGAAAAAATATGCTGACCATACTTTTGTAATCCCTGTTCATCCAAACCCTAATGTTAGGGTGAAAATCCACGAAAGATTGGGCGGGTTTAAGAATATGCACCTGCTTGAGCCTTTGGACTATCCGTATTTGGTTTATTTAATGAAGAATGCAAAGCTTATATTAACTGATTCAGGCGGAATCCAAGAAGAAGCGCCGACTTTTGCGTGTCCGACTTTAGTTATGAGATACGAAACTGAGCGTAAAGAAGGTATTGATGCAGGTGTTTCAATGCTCGTCGGAGCGGATTATGACAAGATTCTTGCAGAAAGCGAAAAAGTACTTTCTTCCACTAAAGAAGCAACTCGTTTGAAAGCTCAAAATCCTTACGGCGACGGAACAGCTTCCGTGCAAATGGAAAAGGTAATAAGAGAGTATTTTAACTAGTTTTGTTACATAACTTTACATTCGTCTTTTTTTATGCTATGATGAAACAGTCACTATCACTGACTTATAGAAAAATATGTAAACTTTTGTAAAAATTTATCCCAAAAAGTGATATTTTTTCTGTAGGTGTGGAATTAAATAAATAGCGTGGCTAGGATTAGATTGCGCAACGAGTGAGTCAGTTCAATGGTACCGAAAGAATCAGACAAACGAATATTTTTTGTTGCCCCAAATTTAAAGAGTAATGAAACCGGAGTTTGGGAGTTTTGCGTTGCGCTGAAACGCGCTCGTGACAAGGGTTGTAGCTCGGGGGGGGGGGGGCTAAATCTCTTTCTTAGTAAGTATTTCGGCCATTTTCTAAGCAAATGGAAAATTGAAAATGGAAAGTGGAAAATTGTTTATGGTCAAGAAAAATTCGTCACTCTGAGCGTAGCGAAGAGTCTCTTTAACAGTGATCAAGAGTTCAGTGACCAAGTGACCAAGAATTCTCCTCTCCAACGGAGAGGACGCAGTTGTGC
>CAYSIO010000272.1:0-2023 GCA_964431115.1 uncultured Vampirovibrio sp. | reverse complement strand
GGTAATTCTTCGTATACAAACTTTCCGCCATCAGCATCTTTTAAATCCGTAAACGTAGATTTAATAATATTCTGTGGCAATTCGTTCATTGCTATATTAATTGGGAATATCAAATTCTGGTATCTACCCCATTTAATTTGACGAGAGAAATATTTAATTTCTTCAAACGGATATGTTTCATCCTTATCAGGGCGAGTCCAGAAAAGCTCAAGCACAATATTTGTTCCGCCGTTCACATTGGTTGTTGAAACATCAAGATTTAAACTCCACATTTTATCAGTGAACATAATACGTTCTTTTGTCTTCTCATCCAGAACTTCTTCCAATTCTGCCATTTGCTCAAATACAGGAGCAAATTTTGTAATCGGAATATCATACCAACCTGCTTTTTTGTCCTGTTTTGCTATTTTTAAAAGAGTTTGGAACAATGAGATTTCCGATTTTTGTACATCATTAAGCCTAAAATTCGGATCAGCTTTTTGAACTTCAATCAAAACTCTTAAAATTGATTCAATAGAACGAACAATTTTATTCGTAGAACGATCTCTTACCAAGATTGAGAAAAAGTTTTGTCTACGTTTTGGATTAAAATGAAATATATAACTACCTTTAGGTTTTTCTACAGGCGGAGCAACAATATCGCTCAAATCCGGTTCTACGCCGTGTTTATCTTCCAACCACGCATCGTAAGCACCCATTTCAATGGCTTTTAGAGCCACAGCAACAGAGTGTTTACACCATTCTTCCTTAAGAGGACAATTACAACGTGCCTCTATTTTATTCTTCTTAAAAATAAGGTCCGTAATATAATGATCTTGATAATTACCTTTTACTTTACCTTTAAAAAAGTTTTTCTCAGGCTCAGATTCAAGAATCATGTCCTTTTGATATAATTCATAACCACGTCGCCAACTGCCGGCAGTAGCATTTTTCTTTAGAAAATCATAATTAAACTTAAACTCGCTCATTAGCGTAAAACAACGTCCTTCTTTGGGTTTCGTAATATAAAAATGGCAGGAAAACAAGCTTTTACTAAGCTCCTTCCTTAACCAAAGGTTGTTCCATGAATATCAACTAATTCCAACCATACTTAGTATTATTGCATATTTTTTTTATTAATGCAAGATATCTTATAACATGCTCATTACCTCTTGCAAAATTTCAAATATGTATTATAATAAACATGTTCGGTTCTTACCGAATTATTTTGATTACATCTCATTATTAATTATTTATTGATAGGTTAATTTAGATTAGTGAAATTTTTTATTGTGGTTAAGAGGCTTTTATTATGTATGTAAACAAGTGCATTAAATGTGGTGCGGAGTTTGAAACTAAGAACCCCAAAAGAGTGATATGTCCAAGTTGTTTGTACGCAGACAAAGGTGATTCTCAAGAAGAAAAACCTATGCAAAGCTATAGTTCCTATAGCTCATATTCTGCAGATCAACAAAGACCAAGAAGCTATGACAGACCACAACAAGGCGG
This sequence comes from uncultured Vampirovibrio sp., assembly GCA_964431115.1. Taxonomy (GTDB): domain Bacteria; phylum Cyanobacteriota; class Vampirovibrionia; order Gastranaerophilales; family Gastranaerophilaceae; genus CAG-196. The sequence continues at coordinate 535 of CAYSIO010000272.1, read as the reverse complement.
ATATAGAAACAACCGTGATAATAGACAAGGCGGATATCAAAGACGTGACGGTCAGGCTGGCGGATACAACAGAGATAATCGCGGGGGCGGATTCCAAAGAAGAGACGGAAACCGTGATAATCGTGGCGGCGGATTCAGAAACAACTACGCAAGTGGCGGAAGAAACAACGGCGGGTTCCAAAACAGACGTCCGGCTCCAAATAAACGTCCTAGACCACAAAAGTCTAACAAACCATTACTAATTAGTAAAGAACAATTAGAACAAATAGAGTTATTATACAAAGCAATGTTACCGCTTCCGAATCCGGACGCACACGAAGTAATCGGAGCTAAATTAGAGATTGAACCACAAAAAGTATTCTTTGGAATCAACTTGGTTCGTCAAAAATTGATGTTGCCTAAATTACCATTCCCTAAGAGAAAACTTGCAATCTCTCCGGATCAGCTTTTAGCGATTAAGAGCTTATATGAACCATTATTACCATTACCTCCAATCGGTTGTCACAAAATTATTGCAGCACAACTCAAAATGGAT
>CAYSIO010000271.1:0-2027 GCA_964431115.1 uncultured Vampirovibrio sp. | reverse complement strand
ATCTTTATTACGAGAAATAAGTCCTTTTTCAAGTAATTCTGCAACGTGATCATAAGCGTTAGAACCACGTAAATCTTTTAAATATGATTGTCTGATAGGTTCTTTTAATGCAATAACTGTTAAGGTTTTCAACACAGGTGGTCGTAATTCTACCGGACAAAGTTTTTCCACGATATCTAAATGGTCTTGTTTTACTTGTAAAATATAACCATTTTCGTCATCAATTTCTAAAGCTCCTTCTCTGGAAGCATAATCCATGATAAGCTCTAAAAGAGCTTCTTCTACAAGCTCAGGTGCTTCTTCAAGAATTTCTGCTATTTCGTTTATTTGAAGAACTTTTGCTGTTACAAACAGAACAGCTTCTATTCTAGACTTCAACTGTTCCATAGAGCATTACCCCCTCTCCTCGAGGAGAGGGTTGGGGTGAGGTGTCAACCCTTTTCCATCCTCGTTTAATACACTTGTAACATTATTTACTGCGTCAAAAATATTATCTTCCTCAGCGTCTGCCTCAGAGGTGTTTATATTTACCTCATCGAGTACCCCCTCATTTACCCCTTCATATCTCACTACGTATAAATCACCATAGAATTCATCTTGCATTAAATCATAATCGCTATCTACAGTTAAGAAAAGAAGAGAAATATAAGCGTTTACTCTATCCATTCCCAATAAAGTCAATTCGTTCAACTCAATTCTATCTTGGCGATTAAGAATCTCTTCCAAATTAGCACGAAGTCTTTGTACCCCGTTTTCAATATATTCATCGTGAGCAAGATTGATAATATCATCAGGAGATAATCTTGCATAATTCTGAACCCTACGTTTTGCGCGTTCGTGAGCATTCATTAAAGATGCTTTTTTATCAAGCATTTCATAGAATTCTAATTGACGAATCAAATCTCTCAAAGTTACAACACGATTGTGGTTCAAACGAACACTTGTTCTACGTTGTAAAACTTCATCAATAGAAATCACATTGCTTGTTGGAATATATTCTTCAGTATATTCCAATTGGTCATCGTCATAATTAAACTCATCAAATTCCGGCTCCGGATTGAAGTCATTGATATCAATACCTTTTAAAATATTTGATTTAAGCCTCAATAGAATTGCCGCAAAAAGAATAGTTCTACCTGTTATTTTTAGATTTTGTCCTTTTGCTTGAAAAACTTGCATCATATAGTTATCGTAAACATCTACGATATCAACGTTCCAAGGGTCAATTTTCCCTTGTTTTGCCATATTTACAAGAATCTCAATACCATCTACTTCTGTGTTTTGAACAGTATTTTGACTATTTATTTCTATCCCTTGATTTAATGTTTCTATATTATTTACTGCCATATCCTACTCTTTGTTGTTGGGTTTCACCCAACCTACTACTCATTATATTATCTTATTTTTTTGAGGATTTACTCCTCTGTTTTGATGAAACCTACTTTTGCAGGCTTTGTTCTATCCATTAGCAAATCTATTGCTTCGTAGATTTGTTGTTTATCCTTTTCGTTATCTTTACAATAATTGATAAAATATTGTTCCAATTCTTGAAATCTTTTTGTTAATTCTTTGTTTTCTAAAACGAAATGACGCATTTTTACGAAAGTATCAACAATCCTAATATTCATTTGTATTGCAGTTTCTGAATTTAAAACTGATGATAACATTGCAACACCTTGTTCAGAAAAAACATATGGCATATAACGACGTCCGCCTTTGCCCTCTTTTGAGGTCGCAATTTGCGACCTCAAAGAATAAAATTCTTCTTCTGTTAATTGAAACATATAATGACTTGGGAATCGCGCAATATTACGCTTAACAGCTTCGTTTAAACGCTTTGTTTCAACACCATAGAGCTTCGCAAGGTCACTGTCTAACATAACCTTGATACCGCGAATTTCGTATATTAAATTTTGAATCTGCATTACTTCGTTCATTTTTCTTATATTCGTTGGGCAAGTATGCCCAACTTACTTTTAATCTTATCCCTCGCCCCTTGTGGGAGAGGGTGCCCGAAGGGCGGGTGA
>CAYSIO010000270.1:0-2050 GCA_964431115.1 uncultured Vampirovibrio sp. | reverse complement strand
CCAATCTTTCACGAGTACGTTTTAGTGAGTATTGGATAATTTCTTTGTGGTCGAATGCCAAAGGCGGTAAATCAAAAACTTTATGCCAAGCAACATCGTCTGTTGTAGCAATTTCAAAATCTTCTGAACGAATCAGAGCAAAATATGCACAGGTAATAACACGAGAAACAGGGTGTCTTAACGGATCACCGAATGTATAAAGTTGTTCTAAATAAATATTTTCAACTTCAGTTTTTTCTTTAAGAACACGAATAGCCGCTTCATCAAGATTTTCTGACATTCTTACATAACCACCCGGAATCGCCCACTTATTTTTGAAAGGCTCATTATTACGTTTTACCAAAAGAACTTGTAATGCATCATTCTTGATAGTTAGAATAACAATGTCGACTGTAATTTCGTGTGTTTTAATTTCGTTAAACATATTTTCCTCGTTAAATTGTGTTTTTTCTCCACAACTCCATGAATAATTGTATAACAAACATTTAAAAAAGTAATACCTAATAAGAGAATAAGTGTATTTTTGTTACATTTTTTTGTACTTGTGATGTAGATATTCTACGACTCCTATATGTAAAAGTGTCAGAGCTGCGGTAATATAACCAAAAATTTTATGAGATTTTGCAATCGGCTTTTTACTGGTAAAAGCTCTTGCTGTTGTTACAATTAGAGCCCCCGCAGCAGCATATCCTGTATTTTTGGGAGTCAAAAAAGGTTTATTTTGAGTTTGATTAATTTTTTGTACTGTAGCCATAGGTTTATTCTAGAATAAAAGTATGTCAAAAGACATATATAATTTGCGGGTGTAGCTCAGTAGGATAGAGCGGAGGTTTCCTAAACCTTGGCTGTCGTGGGTTCGACTCCCTCCAGCCGCAGATTTAAATTAAAGCTGAATATTCTGACTAAGAGAGTCAAGCACATATTTGTTCCACAAATACGGGGTTTTTACTTCTCACAAAAAAGAGAACTTTATGAAAAAGAAAATTTTAGCAATTTTACCGGTAAGTATAGGGGGAAGACTTACTACAAATAGTATCATTGATGGCTACAGGCAAAATGACTGTGATGTAGTTGTTTATGATGAGCTTAAGGATAAAAATTTACACGAGGTTTTGGAAAAAAATACATTCCATCAAATTGTTGGCTACGATTTTTCACCACTCAAAATTAAAGTTGATAATGAATTGAAACTTCCTTGCGTTTGTTATTTTTCAGACGATATAAGATGTAAGACCTCCGGACCGGAATGGGAAAAATATCTTCCATATTTGGAAAATGAAGATGTCTATACTTTCTATTGGGATAAGGTTTTAACAAGCTATGAAAATTTCAAAAACATTCACTATCTTCCACATTTTGTAGATTTCGATATTTATAAAGATTCCGGTGTAGAGCCACAATATGATATTATGTTTGCAGGACGTTTAGACACAGATTATCGTTTAAGTTTTTTCGAAGAACTTGTACTCAAGCTACCTGATTTAAAAATTGCTTGGTATGCTATTGACAAGCATTATGAAGATGCGAAAAAAAGAAGTAAATATCCGGAAATATTCGACGTTTGCTATAAAGGTTTTATTGATAACGAAGAAGATATGGCAAAAGCTATTAATAACACCAAAATTGTTTTCAATATGAACTCACAAGGAATATCTTCACTTAATTATCGAACATTTCAAACTGTTGCTTGCAAGCGACTTATGATAAGCGATTATAGAGAAGAATTAGAGCTTTTTGAAGGGAATATGCCTTTCTACGAAGATTTTTCAGATTTAATTTTCAAAATAGAAAGCTACTTAGAAGATAAAGAAGCGTATAATACTGTTGTAGAAAATTGCTACAAAATAGCAAAAAATAATCATAATTCAAAAGAATGTGTAAAATATATATTACACATTGTAGGATAATCAAAAATGGCTAAAAAACTCTTTATAACAGGGACAGGAACCGATGTCGGCAAAACTTAAATTTCAGCGCTGAGTGTCAAAAAAAAGCGCGAATCAGGCTTTAACTGCGGATACTATCAACCGTTTATAAGAGGAGTAACAGA
>CAYSIO010000269.1:0-2054 GCA_964431115.1 uncultured Vampirovibrio sp. | reverse complement strand
AATGTTAGCGGTAATGTGATAACTAAGATCGCTAATGCGCAAACTATATCAATAATTTTCTTGAGTCTTGAATATAAGATGTGTTTTGGTCTCACATAATCATAGAATAACCAGTTTACAGCCATTTTGTTAGTGAAAAGTTTCTGAGTGATATGAGAATAGAAAGTCGGCATTCTCCAAACTTTAACACCTAAAGGAATTCCTTTTGCTAAATCAGTAAGGATGTTCGAATCCATTCTTGATTTAACAGCAACGATTACCATATCAACTTTATTATCTTTAATTACGGCTTCTGAGTCATAAGTCAGACCCAAAATAGGAATAGATGAATCTTCTTCTTCAATATTATTCATATTGTCATCCAAGAAACCTACAACTTTCATACCCAATTCAGGTCTTGATTGTATTTCTTCGGCAATAAGCTTGCCGTCTTGACCTGCGCCTACAATAAGAATATTTTTAGTCGGCTTGAATATTTTTTTATATAAAATATAGCAAATTCTTGTAAATAATATACCGCCGAAAAATAAAAGGATATCAATAAGAACCAGATAGAGAGCCAACCCGCCAAGAACAGGTATTGCAAGAATTGCGGCAATAAACGCTCCGACAAAAATCCCTTCAAAAAGAAGATAAATATCTTTCCATCCATATTTGCGGACTTTATAAAACCCTTTTAATCCCAATAAAACCAGTATTGAAACTAAAAACAAACCAACAACTAAAAATAAATTTGCGTATGTGCGTGCGATAAAAGAGAAGCTTAAAAAGCTTACGAAAGCTATAATTAGCGCATCAATTACTGCGAGCACATAAACCGATCTGGATAAAACTGCCATACTATCTCCTATTAAACACTTTTAGGACTTATTCCATTAAATATTATAGCATATTTTAAGCAAAAATTGAAAATATTTTTTTACTTATCTAAAAGTTTTTTAACAGCTTCAAATACTTCTTGAACGCTTGGAGAAAAAGTACATCCATTTTCTTCTTCCGCAAAAGCACAATGCTTTTTATGACAAGGCTGACAACTCAACTCTCCGGATAAAGCGATATATTTATCTTCCGGTCCTACAGGAGCATAAAAACCTTTTGGAGTTGAACAAAATATTGATACAATTTTTGGTTTTTCACACGCCCAAGCAAGGTGTGTGCTTCCGCTATCAAGTGAAATAACTAAATCACAACGTCTAAAAAACTCTGCGAGTTCAAGCAGATTAGTTTTTCCTGCAAGACTTAAATGCTTGTCTTCAGATATATATTTAATAAGTTCTTCATCTTTTTTTGTGCCGGTGAAAACTACCGTGTAGTCTTTTTCAAGCCTTGTAATAAGCTCTTTCCAATTATCTTTATTCCAATGTTTTGTAGTCCAAGTTGTAGCAGGCGCAACACCGATTACAGGTTTTGTTTTGTCTAAATCTTTGGTTAGTTCGTTTATTTTTCCAATAGATTTCTCAGTTGATGCAGGAAGTTTTGCAACAATTTCTTTGGATTCCAAGCCTAAGTATTCAGAAAATTTTAGATATCTTTTTGTTGCATGAGTTTTAAAATCATATGATAATTTTTCTATGACTTCATTACCTGCAAGGTGTGCAAATTCACGAGCTGATTTCGATACAATTCTTCTTTTTGCACCGCAAAAAGCCGTCCAGATTGCACTTTTTAACAACAACTGAGTGTCAATTGCGATGTCATATTTTTGTGAACGTAAAAATTTGATAATTTTAATATATTCGACTAAGTTTTTAAAGAAGTTCTGTTTTTTCCATTTTTCTACAGGTGCAAGAATTGCTTTATCCACAAGCGGATTGTTATTTATGATATCAAACCCTTTTTCGCTGGTAATCCAATGAACTTCGTATCCGTTTGATTGAAGAATATTTGCAAGCGGAAGATTAAAGATAACATCTCCTAAAGCAGAAAGCCTGATTAATAAAACTTTTTTCTTTTCCACCTAACTGACTCCTAGAAACTTTCTTTTACAATAGAAGAATACAATAAATGAGCAAAAAAAAGAAGACCTTCTTCGGTCTTCTTTTTTTATATGGTAC
>CAYSIO010000268.1:0-2063 GCA_964431115.1 uncultured Vampirovibrio sp. | reverse complement strand
ATTTAATCATTCTATTTACAGCGTTTCCGCCGCCACCGCCAACACCGATAACTTTAATTTTAGCTGGGCTAATACCCGGTGCCGGTTGAGCTACATTATCAGATGAAGAAAACATACCATGCACCATATCTTGAGTGCTTGGTGTATTTTGTACTCCTTCTTGTCTTCCAAAAATATCTGGTCCTAAATTGTCCACGATTTTTCCTCTTTTTTCATAACTACACTATTATCAACATAATAACATACTATTTTAAATAGAAAAAATTGTAAAGTTTTTTAGGGTCAAATTTAATTGAATGTTAAGATAACTTAACATGACAAAAACCATGTAACCATGAGCTTTTTAGGGTAATTTAATTTTTAGATAAACAAGCTCTTTTTTTATTAAGAATATATAGCATTTTCAAGCCTTCAAGGGTTAGCGAAGAATCTACATAGTCAAATCTTCTTATCATATATTCAGAAATCAACCTACTATGCCCACCTGTAGCTACGATTGTTGCTTTTTCACCCAACTCTAACTCACATTGATTAATTAAACCTTCAATTGCGCAAGCAGAGCCCCTCATAATCCCTGACAACATAGCATCTTCTGTAGAATCTCCTATTGCTTTTTCAGAAATACCGGCAGCAATATTAGGAAGTTTTGAAGTGTTGGAACTCAAAGATTTGAATTGAAGATTTAGTCCCGGCATAATTACACCACCAAGAAAATTCCCTTTTTTAGATACAATATCAAAAGTGGTCGCCGTTCCGATATCAACAACAATTACCGGTAATGAATACTTTTCTTTTGCGGCATAAGCATTTGCAATTCTGTCAGCACCTATTTCTTTTGGGTTTTTTAATAAAATTTCCATTCCGCAGTTCGTTTCAGGTGTTATTAAAAAAGTGTTCAGACCAAAAACGTTATCACATGCCGATTTTATTTTATTATTTAGTTCTTCAACTACGGATCCTATAGCACAGTCTTCTATTCTATATTTTTTAAAAAGAGTTTTTAATAAAAGCTCGTATTCTCCTTGTGATAAATCTCTATCAGAAGCTAATCTAAAGGTCTCAACAAGAGTATCTTCTTCAAAAACTCCTAATGTTATATTTGTATTTCCTATATCAATAGATAAAAACATTAATTTTCTCCATAATTTTCAAGCATTTTATTCAACATAGCCATCATTTCATTACGATAACTCAACGGGCTGAGAATTTCACATTTACTATCATAGCGCAAAAGTCTTGAAATCAATTTGTCTTTTTCTTCGCCATAATTTTTAACAACAATATATTCCGGCAAGTTACTCGCTTGAATCTCTTCATGCTCGCGTAATGTATAACGAGAAGCTAAGCCGGCATATAGCTTAAAGGTTGCTATTTGTTCTTCTTCTTTAAATTTTTTGTCCAGAATTTCCAATCCGGAAATTTTTTCAACTGATATTAACTGTTCATTATTATTGTCATCTATCACTTTAAACATCTTTCTGCCTTTATAATCAACTATATCAATAGGAATAACCTCTAAAGCCGTTTTTACTTTAAAAATTAACAAAACTCGTCGTTTTTGATTAATAGCTTTATAAAACCTTTCATAAACAATATCAATTGTACGTTTTTCCACTTTTGCCAGTTGTTTATTAGAATATTTATTTATTTTTAATAAAATTTTATCAAAATTTTTATTAAATTTGGTAGAAAACATTTTTCCGGCAATATTTTGCATTTCTGCCAATAAATCAATATCTCTTTGGCTCAAATGTAATCCGAAAGGCATGCTTGAAACATAATATCTGTTATTGATTTTGGGAATATCTATTCCGCAAAATCTACAAGTATTAATATATTTACTTACAACACTATTATTAAAAATAGGTTCTTTTTCATTTTCATTTAACTTCTCCAAAAGTTCCGACATTTTATAATTGCCCTCCAAGAGAACTTGCAATGTTTTTAAAACATGCATTCCTGAAACATTTTTTTTAACAACATCACTGGCAGCCATAAGTTTTTCTCATTTCTTTTAATTTTTCAATAATTTTGTTTTTTAATCCATAAGGCTCTAAAAGTAT
>CAYSIO010000267.1:0-2073 GCA_964431115.1 uncultured Vampirovibrio sp. | reverse complement strand
AGGAGAGGGAGAACACGAACTTACTTGATCACTTGATCACTGTGTTCTTGGTCACGTATCCAAATCTAAGATACTTGCTCAACAGTTAATTAAAATTCACATTTGTGTTATAATCTTAGCGAGGTAACACTAGTATGATTCAAAATTGGCAACTTCCACTATTAATGACTTTTTTGGCTGGATTAGCAACTATAATCGGCGGATTTATAACTTTTTTTGTTAATAAAAATAACATGAAAGTTTTATCTTTAGGCTTAGGTTTTTCGGCAGGAGTTATGATTTTTGTGTCTTTGACAGAGATTATGCATTCTGCCCAAGACTTATTGGTTGTCTATTTCCCTAATAATTATCAGTGGATGGTGTTTGTAGGTTTTATAATCGGGGTGGTTATTTCCAAGCTGATTGACACTTTTGTGCCGGATCACGTTGAAGAGGATTTAGGTGAAGGCTGTGATTTTGAATGTAAGCGTACCCATAGAATTAAGAGAGCAGGAATCTTAACCGCAATCGCTATTGCAGTTCACAATTTCCCTGAAGGTTTGGGGACATTTTTGGTGTCGTCGCAAGATTTAACAATAGGCATCTCTGTTGCAATCGCTATAGCTCTTCATAATATTCCGGAAGGTATTGCAGTTGCGCTCCCTATTTACCATTCAACCGGTAAAAAACGCATGGCAATATGGTATTCTTTCTGGACCGGCATGACGGAACCTTTAGGTGCCCTGATTGGCTTGGCTTTAATAAGCTGGTTTTTACCGCATATGTTTATTGGATTTTTCCTTGCAGCAGTTGTCGGAATTATGATATATATTGCTTTTGACACATTGCTACCTCTATCTCATGAGTATGGAGATTGGCACTATGCAATTTCCGGAGTTATGGCAGGGATAATTCTTATCTGGGCAAGTTTGTTATTGTTGCATTAATTTTTTCCGCAAACTCCAATTAGCAAATTTTTTCTTTACGGTGTTTAGAATAAATATAGTAAAGGATTTTTTAATATGCAGATTCAAAACAATACTAATGTAAATTTTCAAGCTAAAAGAATAATGACTGTAAATAAGCACTTTAGCAGCAATAATTTTCCAAAGACTGAAGTTTTAGATATTTTTAAATTGGATAAAGTTAAAGATTGGGACTTTGCAAGGCAATGTTATGCAATGTTAACTACCAGAAAAACTCGAGATTTAAACTCTGTGCAAAAGAATTTGAAAGTTTTTTTTGAAAGTTTTTTGAAAGACAGAAAAACTGATTACAACGATTATTTTTTGTCGATACAGGATAATGAACGGCTTGTAGGCGGTCTTGTTACGACTCCGTTTAACAATACTTTGCATGTCCTTCAAGCATTCCATACTTTGCCAAAAGATTATAATCTGGAGACCATTCTCTATGCGCTTTTTGATGATTCTAAAAAAAATTATGCAGGTTATAAGATTAATACAAATGGATTGTTAAAAGATTTTAAAGCTAATCAGGAAATCTTGCCTGAAAAGTTTGCGAGTGAAAAACGAAAATTTTCTCATAAGCGTCCGTGCACGGTTTTCAAAACTCAGAAAGACAATAATGTTGATTTAGAGGAATTTTTGGGAATAAAAGATTTTGAGTTGGAAGTAAATCCTCATTTAAAATAATCCCGAAAGAACAATTTTATCCTTTTTCTTATGTTTAATGTATAATTTAGACATTAAGAAGAAAGGAAATTTGATATGACAAATTTATCACCATTACAAATTGAGAGATTGAAATACCAACCAAAATTGCCTTCTTCTTTGGCAAACGGTATCAATCATTTAGTATCTAAAGAAGGTTCAGCTACAGAATCTGTTGCAAACCAAGAAGAAATCAAAGCTTTATTCAAAAACACTTACGGAAAACCGACCGTAACATTTGAAACATCATCAGCTTCTTCATCTTCAGAAATCAGAAACGTCGGTGTTATTCTTTCAGGCGGTCAAGCTCCCGGCGGACACAACGTAATTGCAGGTCTATATGATGCTTTGAAACAAGCTAATTCTGCTAACAAACTTTATGGTTTCTTAGGTGGTCCAAGTGGTATTATTGAAGGTAAAT
>CAYSIO010000266.1:0-2077 GCA_964431115.1 uncultured Vampirovibrio sp. | reverse complement strand
TAGCATAGCAACCACCTTCAAAGTTGAAGATACCATCAGGTGACCAACCGTGTTCGTCGTCACCAATAAGTTTTCTGTTTGGATCTGCTGATAAAGTTGTTTTACCTGTTCCTGATAGTCCGAAGAATACAGCTGTTTCACCTGTTGCAGGGTCCATGTTAGCAGAACAGTGCATAGGTAAAACGTTCATTTTTGTCATAATGTAGTTCATTGTAGCGAATACAGATTTTTTGATTTCGCCTGAGTATTGAGAACCACAAATAATGATAGTTTTAGCTTCGTAGTCAATTGCGATACATGCTTCTGAGTTTACACCGTCAACTTCAGGATCGCATTTAAAGCCCGGAGCACAAAGAATTGTGTAATCAGCTTCGCCGTAGCTAGCTAATTCTTCTTCACTTGGTCTGATTAACAATTGATGAATGAACAAGTTTTGACTTGCCATTTCGTTAATAACTCTGAATTTTTGTTGATATTTTTTATCAGCACCTGCATAACCGTCGAAAATAAAGATTTCTCTATTTTGTAAGTATGCAGCGATTTTTTCTTTAATAGCATTGAACTTTTCTCTGCTGATTGGTCTGTTTACTTTACCCCAAGCGATATCGTTGTGGATAGATTCTGTATCTACAATAAATTTGTCTTTAGGTGAACGACCAGTGTATTTTCCAGTAGTTACAACTAAAGCACCTGTGTTGCTTAGAGTACCTTCACCTAATCTTAAAGCTGCTTCTGTTAATTGAGCAACTGATAGGTTACGGTAAACAGCTTTTGGTCCGATAATACCAAATTTTTCGATTCCGTAAGTTTCCATATATAGCTTCCTCCTTTTATAAAGCTTTTCCTATACAAATTTATTGTAGTATAAACACTTGTTCTTGGCAATAGATTAGGTGAATGTTTTTGATTTTCTATCTCTCCTGCGGAGAGAAAAGATTTCTTAAGGAAGGATTGCTGAGTTTAGAAATCTATTATTAATATTTCAAAAACTCATAAATGTTTTGCAAAACTTGTTTTGTAAACTCTTCTTTTATTTCTGTTCTTGATAAACTTGAATCAACTTGTATTTTATATATTTTATCTTTTTTAGGTGTATAAATTGTCGAATACATTAAACCGACCGGCTTGTCTTTTGTGCCGCCTGTAGGACCTGCGATTCCTGTTGTAGATACGCAAATATTCGAATGTGTGAGTTCAAAAAGTCCTTTTGCCATTTCGTATGCGCACTCTTCACTCACTGCACCAAATCTTTCAAGTGTTTTATTGCTCACCCCAAGCATTTTATTCTTTGCTTCATTTGCATATGTTACAAGATTTAATGTTATATATGCGGAGCTTCCTGAAATATCGGTTAATTTAGAGCTCAAAAGCCCGCCGGTACAAGATTCCGTTGTGGAAATCGTCCAATTTTGCTCTGTTAAAATTTTACCTATTTCTTCTGCATAATTCATTAAAAAGTTGTCCTTGTTAATATAACTTTTGATTCTTTGCTATACAAATTATGCTTGTACCAAACACCTTTAAATTTTCCGTCCGGTTCGTATAGATATTGGTTGTCTTTGGATACGTTATAAATTGCACTTATAGGTTTTCCGGAAATACTGTATTGGATTGTGTAATAAGGATATTCCGGATATTCTCCGAAATTAAAGTCAATATAACGTAATTTGCCTAAAGCATCATAATAGTATGATTTTGTAACATCTTTTTTATCTTGTAACGCATACATATAAATATGCTTTTGTTTTTTATAATAAAAAGCTGAAATATTATAATCTTTATATTCTTTATATCCTGCAGACGCAGCAAAATAGTGTTCTCTATAATTTTTATCTTTTAATTTGTCTTTGAACTGTGATCTGAAGTCTTTTTGTTTAGGAAGAGCTCCGTTTTCAAAAATTATGTCGCGAACTTCTGATATTATAGTTTCTTTTTCGACATCGGACTTGTTAATCCAATCGTATTGAATATCAGCAATATAGATGTCGTTAAAATTAGCTAAAACCAAACTTTGAGCCAAAAATAATGCTAAAATTATGAATTTTATTTTTCCCATGATTACTCCTCAGTTAAAAGT
>CAYSIO010000265.1:0-2078 GCA_964431115.1 uncultured Vampirovibrio sp. | reverse complement strand
TTATTGCATTTTCTTCTGCATATTCTTCAGCCAATAAATCCAATTTTTCATCATTATAACAAGGGTCATAATGGAAAAACACTATTTGCTTAGCTTCAACTTGGCGTTTACAATCCAATGCCATTTCAAAAGTTGAATGCCCAAAACCTTGTTTTGGAACATATATACTTAAATAATCTTCTGTTGAATATTGCGCATCATGAATAATCAAATCACAACCTTTGGCAAATTTAACAAGTTTTTTATCTCCACCCGGATAGCTTTCTTTATCTGTTGCATAAACCAAAGATTTACCTTTATACATAATCTTATAAACGAAAACACCATTTTGAGGGTGTGCATAAGATTTGTAGCAAGTGATTACAACATCATTTTCATCAAAATCGCCATCTTTTAAGTCATTAACCCGTACAACTCTTGGCATATCTTCACCGTTTTTAAAGATAATATAATTCGTCTCATTCAAATCCATAATCTTTAAGTCAGCAGCAATATCGCCTAAGTCTAGTGGAAAAGATTTGGTGAATAAAAGTTTTGCAAGCTCTTCTTCAAGTGATTCATTATAATTAACACCACCTAAGAGAGCCATTCTTGTAGATGCCAAATGAGATGGTCTAAAAAACGGAAATCCTTGAATATGATCAAGGTGAATATGACTTAAAAGAATTGAGCACTTAACAGGAGTTCTGTCAGTAATTGTGGTACCTGATTCAATATACTTTTGCATAAGCTCATTTCCAAGACTAATCAAACCGGTTCCTGCATCAAGAATAATCAAATGTCCACCGACGTTCACTTCCACGCAAGCAGTATTACCGCCATATTTTAGAAATTCGCCGTTCGGTACAGGATAGCTTCCTCTTACTCCTCTAAACTTAATTCTGAATTCTTCCATTTTTTATTCCTTATTTTTTTTCTTTTTTATTTCAAAAGTCGTATTTCTGTCACTCTCTGTTCCATATAAAGATTCTACATTAAATAGTCTTAATTTTGAACGTCTTTGAATATCTTTTAAATTAGTTTCTTTCAAGAAAACATCAACCAATGTTCTGTTTTTATTAGAATTAACATTTATAACTCTATATGCATTCGGATATGTAACAAGCGAAGGGGAAGTTATATAAATAATATTATCTCTCTGCTTTGCTTTAACACAATGATAATGACCTTGTAAAACTATAATCGGATTAGAATATTTTCTCAATAACAGCTTCACATCTTCTTCGTTGTTTAATTTATGATTAGAACTTGAATATGGCTCATCAATCGGTACGTGCGTACATATTATAACCACATCTTTTTTATGATCATCCAGTTCATCTTTAAGCCATTTCATCTGTTCTGCTGATATTTCTCCATTAGAAGTTAATTTATAATCAATAATTGAATCCAAGCAAATTACTCTAAAGCCTTTTTTAGGGGTAAACGCATAATATAGCTTGTTTGTACTCATATGCGGATTTCTTGAATTCAAGATTTTACAAAATTCTTCTTTTGTCAAAGGTCCGTCAATAGCTATATCGTGATTACCGTTAATCGCATACCAAGGACAATTTATTTTCGAAGCATAAGCAAGAAATTTTAAGAGTTGATTAGTTTTAGGTTTATTAACCAGATCGCCCGTAAACATTACAAAATCATACGGTCCGGACGTATTTAATTGAAAAATAACATCTTCCAATAACTCCGGTGATTTTTTTAAAAATTTATAAGAAGTATTTTCTTCATATGTAGAAAAATGAGCATCACTCACTTGTGCAAAACGTAAATTATTATTCGCAGCAGTACACATTTGAGAACTTATGGCAACAGCAATAAGAACAGTTAGCACAAAATTTGTAAACTTCTGAAAAAACGTTTCTCTCTTCTCTTTTTTATACGGTTTCTTGCTCATAATAACTATTAATATAATAAAACATTTTTGAAAAAAAATCCACCACAGGGGTAAATGAAAGAGGGGAGGGGTAAATATATTTGGCTTGGAGGTTTAACTACAAGCTTGCCGTCATTCTGAGGGCGAAGCCCGAAGAATCCAGAGGAACTAGAAGTAAGGCTACAAGCATTTTGACTGGGTCCTT
>CAYSIO010000264.1:0-2152 GCA_964431115.1 uncultured Vampirovibrio sp. | reverse complement strand
GCAGGTTGAAAGTATTTACTTCTCTGGATTCTTCGGGCTTCGCCCTCAGAATGACAGCAAACTTGTAGTCACACCTACAAGCCCAATACATTTACCCCTCAGAATGACAGTAATAGTGACCAAGAGCTCAGTGACCAAGTGACCAAGAAATTCGGTCATTGCGAACGTAGTGAAGCAATCCAGTTGTTATTTTCTGGATTGCCGCGTCGCTACGCTCCTCGCAATGACGGCAACTTGTAGTCACAACGCTAAGCGTGCCACGTCGTCCTGAACGCAGTGAAGGACCCGGTCAAAAACTTGGGAACTACTACTTGCAGGTTGAAAGTATTTACTTCTCTGGATTCTTCGGGCTTCGCCCTCAGAATGACGGCAAACTTGTAGTCACACCTACAAGCCCAATACATTTACCCCTCAGAATGACCAAGAGACTTGGATGGGAGTTCTGCCCGTAGAAAAAAATCTTTTAGTTTTTTTCTGTTATACTTTTAATAACAAAATTAATACGAGGAGCGAATACGAATGAGACAAAGACCAATTGAACAGGATAAATTTGAACGCAGATGTAATTTTAAAGCTGTAGAAGAAAACTTAACAGCTGAGCAAGTAAAGTTAGAAGCAAACAGATGTCTTACTTGCAAAAATCCGCAATGCGTTAAAGGCTGTCCCGTAAATATTCAAATTCCTGATTTTATAAAAGCTTTAAAAGAAGATAACCTTGAAAAAGCAGGAGAAATAATTCGTCAAACAAGCATGTTACCTTCTGTTTGCGGTCGTGTTTGTCCGCAAGAAAGACAATGCGAAGGGAAATGTATATTAGGTATTAAAAGCGAGCCAATCGCAATCGGCGCTCTCGAAAGATATGTCGGAGATAATACTTGCGCAAAAGAAACCGAAATTATACAGACCGGTAAAAAAGTCGCAATTGTAGGCTCAGGTTGCGCAGGGATTACTGCGGCAGCTGATTTAAGAAAAGCCGGTCATGACGTCACTATTTTTGAAGCTCTTCACAAATTCGGCGGAGTTTTACGTTATGGAATCCCACCATTCAGGCTTCCTAGAAAAGTTCTTGATAGAGAAATTACAAACCTTCAAGAAATGGGTGTAAAATTCGAAAAAAACGTGATTGTCGGAAAGTCAATCACATTAAATCAGCTTAAGGAAGATGGATTTGATGCGATATTTATTTGCTCAGGAGCAGGGCTTCCTAAAATGATGAATATTAAAGGCGAAAACCTAAACGGTGTATTTTCCGCTAATGAATTCCTAACTCGTGTAAACTTAATGGCAGCAAACGAAGAAGCAACTCCAACTCCATTAAAAGTCGGAAAATCAGTTGCCGTAATTGGTGGCGGTAACGTTGCTATGGACGCAGCAAGAACCGCTGTTCGGGTCGGGTTTGAAACTGTCTATATCGTATATAGAAGAACAGAAGCTGAGCTTCCTGCTCGTTTGGAAGAAATCCGCCACGCAAAAGAAGAAGGTGTGAAATTTGTATTCTTGCATGCTCCAAATGAGATTTTAGAAAACAACGGCTATGTTGCAGGTATGAGATTTGAAATAATGCAACTTGGCGAACCGGATGAATCCGGCAGAAGAAGCCCTGTCGGCACCGGAAGATATGTTGATTTAGATGTCGATACTGTAATTGTAGCATTAGGAACAGGTCCAAACCCTATTATCCAAAAATCTGCAAGCTCAGACGGAATAGTGTTTGAAACCGACAGACGCGGATATTTTGTAGTAAATGAAGATACCAGAGAAACTTCTGTACCTACAATTTTTGCAGGCGGAGATGTTGCGCCGGTCGGGGCTTCCAACGCAATTAACGCAATGGGTGCAGGTAAAAAAGCAGCTAAAGCTATTAATGAATATCTAGCTAAGTAATTCGTTAATAAAACTTTACAAAGATTTTGAAATGTGGTAATATTACCTTGTAATATTATGCGCAAAAAAGAGGGCTTTTTAGATGCTTATTGAAAAATATTTGGAAGTAGTTGTTAAGCAAAGAGGTTCAGACTTACACATTTCTGCGGGTTTACCTCCGGTTGTTCGTATTGACGGACAATTACAAAGGATGGATGTTCCTGCGCTAAAGCCTGAAGAAGTAGAATTACTTCTTTTCCCAATGCTTAACAAAGAACAAAGACGTAAA
>CAYSIO010000263.1:0-2159 GCA_964431115.1 uncultured Vampirovibrio sp. | reverse complement strand
ATCCTGAGAATGTTCTTCAAGGAATACCTTCTCTTGATTGTAACGGCTTCCGTCCCAGATTTAAGCAGACGTGATTTTGCAATGAATGCAATTGCAATTAATCTTTCTAATGGTGAAATAATTGACCCATATAACGGGCAAAAAGATATAGAAAACAAAGTTATTCGACATATTAAAGATATTAATTTTGAAGAAGACCCACTTAGAATCTTAAGAGCTTTCAGGTTTGCTTCTGCTACAGGTTTTGAACTGTCAGAAGAAATAAAAGTTTGTATAAATAAATATAAGCATCTATTATTTGCCCCTGCAAAAGAACGTATTAATTATGAGCTTATAAAACTTTTTGGTGGAGCTAAATGTAGTGATACTTTACTTGTAATGGATGAGTTCAAGATATTAGAAGATCTTTTCCCTTTTGTTAAAGAGATGAAAAAAGTTCCTCCAAATACTCATCATCATTTGGATTTATTTCATCACGTTGTGGAAACTGTAAGGAATATTGAAGATCTTTATGAAAATGCAAGTGAAGCTGAAAAGGCTCACTTAGACTCTGTTGATTTTGGAGGCTTTCCACGTATAAATCATTTAAAACTTGCAGGTTTTTTACATGATATTGGAAAATACTCAACTTGGACTATAGAAGAATCCGGACGGCATAGATTTATTAAGCACGATGATGTCGGGGCAAAAATGTGCGTTCCATTTCTTCGTGATATGAAGTTCTCAAAAAAACAAATTGAATATATTTCACTAATGATTAAAAACCATATTTACCCCTCAAATGTAATAGATGCACCTGATTTGAGCGAAAAGGTTAAGATGCGCTATATTCGTAAAATGGGGGTAAATGTAATAGATAATATTGTGTTAGCTAAGGCGGATAGACTGTCTGCCAGAGGTGAAGCGATAACAAATGAGATTGTAAAAACAAATCTTGACGGATTGGATATGCTCTTGAGTTTCTATTTAGAAAAACGAGAAACTTTAAAACCATTACCGAAGCTTTTGGATGGAATAGAAATAATGGAAATAAAAGGAATAAAACAATCTCCGGAATTGGGTAAAATAATTAACGCTCTGAAAGAGGCTCAAATTAACGGAGATGTAAATACAAAAGAAGAAGCAATTGAATTTGTAAAAAAAATGTGAAAATTTAATAATCTTGATAATAAAAAAAGCCCTTGATATCAAGGGCTTTTTTAATACTATATCTAAGCTTAAGCTTCAGTTGTTTCTTCTGCAGGAGCTTCTTCTGTAGCAGGTTCTTCAGCTGGAGCTTCAGCCGCAGCTGCTGCAGCTTCTGCTGCTGCTTTTGCTTCTTCAGCTGCTCTAGCTTCTTCTGCCTCTTTTTTAGCTTGAGCTTTTTTAGAAAGTTTAACTACTTCTGATTTTTTGTAGTTTAATGTCCCGTCTTCATTACAGTTAGCCATTAAGTATTTAACTGTATCTGTAGGTTGAGCACCTTTCTTAACCCATTCATTAGCAGAAGTAATGTTTAATTTCATTTCTTTTGTTTTTGGGTTGTAGTGACCTAATTCTTCGATAGGTTTACCTTCACGTTTTGTAGTTGAATTAATTACAATAATTCTGTATGTTGGAGCTTTTTTAGCACCTAATCTTTTTAATCTGATTTTTAGCATTTTTACATTTCCTTTTTACTAGTAACAATTTGGGAGAATGAACTTGACTTCATTTACCCCCTAGCCGCTTGGTTCTTGTATGAACAGATCCTAAAGAGGATATGATCCATCCACATGATATAGAAAATCATAAAAACAAAATATAATCAAGCCTTTGTAAAGCTTGATTATATTCAATAAAATAATATATTTTATTGAAAGTAATAAAATACCCTCTCCGACGGGGGGGGTAGAGACTCTTAACGAACTCTGTGAGTTATAGAGTCTCGGGTGGGGGTTGGTCTTTGTTTTATTTTCGTATTAAGCTTGTGCATTTCTTTTTCTTTTACTCAGCAAACAAAAGAAAAAGAAACGCACCCAAAGAAAAAGAAAACCCTTGCTTATTTCCAACGCCCTTCGGGCGTTCAGACTGAATGGCTGAGTTCGGCGGGATATATTTTATCCCGCCGAATCTCTTTAGCCTGACAAACTCGGTGCAGGAGTATTTCCAAATTAGTAAAAACACGCCCATTAAAAATA
>CAYSIO010000262.1:0-2161 GCA_964431115.1 uncultured Vampirovibrio sp. | reverse complement strand
GCTGCTTGAGTTTTAAATTGGTTGATATTATTACTTCCAAAATCAAAAGACATATCGTTGCCTCAGGATTTGTACATTGCATGTATATTATAAACCATTTTTTAAAAATTTCTAGTGTTTAAATCGCCCCTTTGTGCTAAAATCATTATATTATAGGAGAATTTATGAAGAAATTTTTAGGGCTTTTAATATTTTTTTTATTAACAACTTCTTCTGCATTTAGTGCTGATATGAGATTTATACAAGTAGACGGAGTTTTGCTAAATTCCAATAATACAAAACCTCTTGAAATGTTAATTGAAAAAATTAACAATGAGAAGGATGTCGAATTTGTTGTGTTTACGGGTAATAATATTGCAAGTCCAAAAAAAGAGAATTTAGAAGCTTTTATTATGGCTGCGAAAAAACTAAATAGACCTTATTATATGGTTCTTGGGCAAAAAGATGTTAATTTACAAAAAGAATTTGGTAAAAAAGAATATGTAAAAATATTAAAAAAGAAAATTCGTACTCATAAAAAAATCGAGTCACCGAATTATGTCTTTAAAAAGAAAAATATGGTATTCATTGTAGCTGACGGATCAAAAGAAGTTATTCCGACAGCTATGGGTTATTATAGAGACGATGTAATTCTTTGGCTTGACGAGCAATTAGATGAATTCGCCGATAAAAATGTGGTGATTTTACAGCATTATCCGATTGTTCCGCCATCAAAACGAGAAACGCATTATACATATCGAGCAGAAGATTATTTGAAACTTTTGAGTGAACATAAAAACGTTAAAGCTGTTGTTGCAGGACATTTTGGTGTGAATAATGAACAAACTTATGAGGGAATTCTTCATATTTCAACGAAGAATGCACCGGTTTACAGAGTAATTGATATCTTGGATTATGAAACTCCAAATCCGACATTCTGGTCAACAATTAAGGAATAAATAATTGAAAAAATTTGTTTTATTTTTGATTTCTATTTATCAAAAAATTTCAAGCCTGACTCCTCCAAGATGCAGGTTTTATCCGACTTGCTCAGAGTATACAAAACAGGCAATTTTAAAATATGGGCTATTCAAAGGCGGTTGGTTAGGACTTAAACGTATTTGTAAGTGTCACCCGCTCAATGAAGGCGGATATGATCCTGTTCCATAGACTTTTAATTCAATTCAAACACTTTTTCTAATAATGTTTCTTGTAGCTCAAGAGCCTCTGTCAGGGTTGTTTCCTGTGGAAAATACTCATTATATCCGCAAGAATCTCGTGTGATTTTTACAAGATTGTAGATTCTGTGTATTAAATTTTCAATATCAAGAATATTGTTTTTCATAATCTACCTCGCTACTATTCTAGTGAATATCACTAGTCTACTCTATTGATAATAATATGTCAATACACTAGAATAATAGTTATTATGAATAAAAAAGCAGAGAAATTAAGTAGTAAAATCGGTACAAAGATTAAGCTTGAAAGGGCAAAACGTGGTTGGTCTCAAGAAAAGCTTGCTCATTTTGCGGACTTAAATGTTAATTCTATAGGAACGATAGAACGTGGTATGAGCTCTCCGTCAATTGATACTTTAGCGCAAATAGCATCCGCTTTTGGCATGGAAGTAATTGATTTAATCGATATTAAAAAAGTTGATTTATAAATATTTAACTTAACTCAAATACTTTTTCTAACAGCATTTCTTGTAATTTAAGTGCTTCTGTAAGTATTGTTTCTTGTGGAAAATATTCATTATATCCACAAGAATCGCGTGTTATTTTGATTTTTTCATAAACTTTCTGTGCTAGATTATTGATTGATTCAATATTGTTTTCCATTATTATCTCCATAAACTATATACGAGTTTTACTAAAGTATAGTTTATTGAAAATAGTTTGTCAATACTCTAGTATAGTTTATATTATGGAAACTAAAATTAAAGAAATAAAAAATAAACTTGCTATTAAAATTAAATTAGAGAGAACAAAACGTGGTTGGTCTCAAGAAAAGCTTGCTGAAATATCAAAGCTTAGTACAACTTATATTAATTCTATTGAGCACAGTGCAAATTCTCCTACGATAGATACTCTTGTCAAAATAGCATCGGCATTCGACATGGAAGTAGTTGATTTAATTGATATAAAAAAATTTGATTTATAAAGATATGGCGAAAAGAATT
>CAYSIO010000261.1:0-2161 GCA_964431115.1 uncultured Vampirovibrio sp. | reverse complement strand
GATTCTGATAGATTTCTTTAAAACTTTGGGTGTTGAGTTGGAATTTGGTGGTGGGGTACCAAAAGGGGTAAACTTTGGCTCAATGCAAGCGCCTCATACTAAAGGTTCGATGAAGTTTGATTATTGTATGTTAATTTCTACAGGCGCAGATGTGTGCTATCAAGGACGCAAAATTATCGGCTCTGCTCAGTATCGTAAACAAGGATATATCTTGCAACACGGCGGGATTTTGTTTGGTTATGATAAAGAGCTTCTAGAGAGTTTATTCCACGAAGAAGTGACAAAAGAGTCTATTACAACCGTAAAAGATATTTTACCTGATATGACAAAAGAAGAGTTTGTAAGAAGGTTTGAAGAATTTATTATACAGAGATAACAGCGACATTCTCAATGTGATAAGTATGCGGAAACATATCAAACGGCTGAATAAATTCGACTTTACAGCCTTTTCCTGTTAGGTATTTTAAATCTCTAGCTAAGGTTGCAGGGTTGCAAGAAACGTAAATTATTTTGCCACGAGTGAGTTTAAGCGCATAATCCAAGCTCTCTTGTGTGCAACCTTTTCTTGGTGGGTCAAGTACGGTAACGTCAAAAGAGCGACCTTTTGTGTTTAGTTCTTTTTCAAAAAACTTGCCTGCATCCATATTATGAATTTCGACGTTTTTAATTCCGTTTTCTTTTATGATTTTCGACGCCAAATCCGTAGAAGCTTTCACTTCTTCTACTGTCACAACCTTTTTAGCGACATCACTTAAGCAAATCCCAAAAGTCGAAATTCCTGCGTACGCGTCTAAAATCATAGGGGATACAAAGTTTTCTGAAATATATTTCTTTACAAACTCAAAAATGCTATTTGCGGTATACGGATTCACTTGGAAGAAAGTCTCAGCTCCGACTTTAAACACTTTATCGCATAATTTTTCTTCAATAAAGCTTTCGCCTTCAAGGATTTGGGTCTCTTTTCCTAAAATAAGATTTGTTTTTTGTGGGTTGAAGTTTACCCCAACACCTATGATGTTATCCAGCTCGTTATAAATCTTTGAAGCTAATTTTTTAAGCTTATCAAATACTCGAGTAGAATTAACGACCAAGATTACTAAAGATTTGTTATTATAAGCGGAAGCCCTTATTACAACGTGTCTTAAATCGCCGGCATGTTTTTTCTCGTTATATCCGCTAATCCCGCATTCTTGCGCTGTTTGACGTATAAATTCGATTATATTATCGCAATAGCTTGGCTGAATCGGGCAGTATTTAATATTTACAAGCTCATGGCTAGCAGGTTTATAATATCCTGCAAGGATTCTTTTTGAATCACGAGTCTCAGATACGGGATACTGGATTTTGTGTCGATATTCTTTGCTTTTAGGACTAGGAATTGTGTCTTTAATTTCTACTTCATCGCCATAAATTGAACGAAAAGTGTCTTCGACGATTTGTTTTTTGTATTTCAGCTGAGCTTCATAATCAATAAATTGCAACTGGCATGCTCCGCAGACTTTTTGCATTGGACAAAACGGCTGCACACGGTCTTTTGATGGCTCAATAATTTCCACAACTTTAGCATTCGCAAAGTTTTTATTCTTTTTGCCGACTCGGATTTTTGCTCTGTCGCCGGGGCAAGCTCCTTCAACAAAGATTACATATCCGTCAACTTTAGCTATTCCGTAGCCTAAGTTGGAGAGTTTTTCTATCTCGACGTCTAATATTTCAGGGATGTCTTTTTTGTTTAACATTTAATATTACTACCCCTCACCCTTACCCTCTCCCACAAGGGGCGAGGGAGCTTTGCTATTTGCATGGTTTTATAACCTGAATATTGCGAGTCTCAGATAATTCTTGTCGAGCATCACGAATAATTTGTTTGTATTCTTCTGATAGACTCAAACCGTTGCAGAGTCTGTCAATAAATCCATTGTTAAGCTTAACGGCTTTTTCTAAAGCGCCGACGTTTTCAAGAACTTCTTTTACATCGCTAAACTCATATCCAAATGATTGTTTTGATTGATAGACCATAATTTCGCCTGTCTCAGCTTCTAACGGTTCACCACCAAGTTCAAAGTGAAGCTTGAACACTGATTTCAAATCCTGTAATTCTGCTTGCATTGTTGCAATGCTTTGTTGGATTCTTAAATATCTATCGAATAAATAATCAACATTT
>CAYSIO010000260.1:0-2174 GCA_964431115.1 uncultured Vampirovibrio sp. | reverse complement strand
ACCCCTCGGCTACATTTATTATATTACATGCTAATTTTTTTTTGTAAAGGGGGTATTTTATTACCGTATAATTAAACCTCATCTATAAGACCTTTTAGCACACGATAAACTTTCTCTAATAACTTTATATCTTTCTCCGCTTTTGATAACAAGCCCTCAATCCCTATTATTAACTCTTCTTTTGTCTTTATATGCTCGTTTGCAAATAACTCCTCTGTTGTTATATTTAAGCTGTATATTATTTTTTCCAATGTCTCTGCTTTTACAAAACAACTGCCCACTTCTATATTACTCAAGCTCCTTGGCGAAATGTCTATCAGCTCTGCCAGTTGCTCTTGAGTCAAATTCCTTAATTTCCGTATACGTTTTATCTTTTCTCCGAGTTCTTTTTTTATATCCATTTTTGTTTCCCTTAGAAGTAGAACATCTATTTTTTGTCAAAATTTTATCTACAAATTCATATTATATTAAGTTTTGTAAAGCTGGAATGTGTTGCCATTTCTGTATTTGCAAATTTTTAGAAGTTTTACATTGAATTTTTGAGCAATTTTTAATTTTAATTTGTTTTTATATATACATAAACGCGGGAAATTCGAATTTTACACGGGGCACACTTTTTAAGCGGGGATATTAAAGAAAAGTATAAAAAGCTTAAAAACAAATTGGGAAATTAGTTATAGATAGCACAAAGGAAAAGGAGAAAAATTATGGCACCAAACGTAGGACAAATTATTAACGTATTGAACTTAACAAAAGGTTCAACTATGAGATTTACACTTAGCAGAAATACTCTACAACAATTAGCATCACAAGTTGATGATGACGCTGCACAAGTTTTACAGAAAGCTCTATCCGGAGCAAAAAACCCAACCGCTGAATTTGCAGCTAAGTCATCAGAACAAGGCTATGCAATCGCTGGTATGATTCTTAGAGACGGTGAAAGACAAATCGGAAGAGGCGCTGTTTCTGTAACAGGTTTTGGCAAACCTGATGCGGTTTGGAAGACAAAATTCAGCTTATTAGACGGTAAAGTTCAAGCAGGCGGTCATTTAGATATAGGAAGAAGCCCGGATATAGACAATATTGCTTACAATATAGCAAACAGAAATGGTCAACTTACTATAAACGGTATTGGTAACAATAGTCATGGTTACGCTCTGGTCAATACTAAAGCAATTATGGACGCAGAAGCACCGGGTGCATACAATGAGTTTATTGGCGAATTTAACCAACCAATGGCACGTTTTATGCAAGGTTTAAGAAATTGGTCTACCGGGGAAGGCCCTTCCGGTTGGTGGAAAACTCCACTCGCAAAAATACCGGTACGTAAAGTTGATTCTAAACACTTTAGCGACACCCTCAAAAAGGCTTTTGAGTTCCCTAAGGATCTTGGACTAAAGAAAGACTTTAAACTTGCAGAAGCAGATATTAAAGAATTGGCAAAAAACAAATTATATACAGGCAAAGATATAACCAAAGATATCAATTATGAAAAAGCTTTGAAAGAATTGAAAAATTCTAAAGTATAATACACTAAAGCTCAATTATTAAAGGCTAAAATAAAGAAAAGACCAAAAAGGGGTCGGGTTTGATATAATCAAACCCGACCCCTTTCTTAAATTCGTAAAAAAACTACTTTTTTCGTAGCTTCTTTTATCAGCCCTCCAAAGCCTAGACAAACTCATAAGGTACAGGAAGCTTTGTTTCTGCTCCTTTTGCTACTGCACATAGGTTGATAATACATACAATAACGTTGAATATCATCATAATCGGTCCTAACACAACACCTAAGAACCAACCAATTACCGGTACGGCAAAAATCAATGAAATCAAAAACAATAATAACTCAAAGTTAAAAAATGCCTTAGATATTTCATAAGAGCCTTCTCCGACATAATTCTTACCAAATAAAACAACCAACAAAGACGGAATAAAAACCAAAAACATTGATGCAATAATCATGACAACCGTAATCAGCTTATCTTTCTCATCTTTAAATACAGGCATAGTCTTTTTCATAATCTAAACTCCTAAAATAGTGTCACCCCATCCCTACCTTCCCCATCCAGGAAAGGGGATTTTATAATATTACATCTAATATGTTACATTTTTTTAAGCTAAAGAGCCTGCGGAAAAAGTCTGTGCTAGAAGGCAAAAAAAAATATTTTCTAAGA
>CAYSIO010000259.1:0-2182 GCA_964431115.1 uncultured Vampirovibrio sp. | reverse complement strand
TTTAATAACATATTTTGCAAAAATTGTTACATAAATTAACAAAAATCGCTCGAAAATTAGATATAATCTGTGTTTGAGAGAAAAAATGGCGCTTAACAAAATGTAATAATAATCAATAGAAGTTTATATTATAATTATTTTGAAAGCTATGCAAAAAATTTCTTTATTAAAACTATTTTTAATATTTGTAAAAGTCGGCGCTATTTTACTGGGTGGCGGTTATGTGATTTTACCGATTTTAATGAATGAATTTGTTGAAAAAAGAAAGCTGATTACTCACGATGAGTTGGTTGATTATTTTGCTCTTTCTCAGTCACTTCCGGGAATAATTGCTGCTAATATATCGATGTTTGTCGGCTACAAACTCAGAGGTAAATTGGGTGCTATTATTGCAATGTTGGGGGTAATTTTTGTACCGTTTTTGACGATAGTAGCTTTGGCTTCTGTTTTAGGAACGTTAACTGAAAATTCTTATATTCAAGGTGCTCTTTGGGGCGTCGGAATAGCTGTAATTGCGCTTATTATGTTGACAGTCCGTGAGATGTGGCAAAAATCCGAAAGGGGAAATTTTTTCTATTCTATTTTTATATTAGCTTTAGTTGCTTTGATATTTTTTGATTTCTCACCTATAAAGACAATAATTATTTTTTCGATAGTCGGAGTTTTATTTAAAAAGTTAATAACTCCAAAGGAGGCTGGATGATTTATTTACAGCTTGCTTTTGAGTTTTTTAAAATAGGTCTGTTTTCTTTTGGTGGCGGTTATGCGACTATCCCTTTTTTGTATCATATTTCGCAAGAATTTGGGTGGTATTCGCTTGATGAACTGGCACAAATGACTGCTGTTGCTTCGATTACTCCGGGACCTGTCGGGATAAATGTTGCAACTTATGCAGGACTAAAAACAGCAGGAGTTTTAGGCTCATTAACTGCAACCTTATTTGAAATGTTGCCCTCATTAATCCTTGTTTTAATTGTAGCAAAACTTTTGAAAAAGTTTAGTGATAATTTTTATGTTAAATCAATAATAGAAACTCTAAAGCCTATAAGTTGCGCGCTTCTCTGTTCTGTTGCTATAGGTCTTTTAAAGCCTGAAATAAATGATCTTAGGGCTATGATTTTGCTTGCTGTTTTATTGCTTCTAAGTTGGAAATCAAAAAGAGATCCCTTGTTTTATATTTTGATATCTGCGTTTGCAGGAGTTATTTTTAACTGTTTTATGTTATGATATTTTTGAGGTGTGTATTATGCAAATTTTACCAATCAATAAAAATAATCAAACAAATTTTCAAGCTGTTAATCAAAAGTATTTACAAATGGCTAAAAAAGAAGCTAAAGGAGTACAACGTTTTGATGAAATTATCTTCAGAATAAAAATGGATGTCTGTTGGAAAAATATGCTTCCTCAAGACGGCATAGATACCCTAGAAGCTATAAAAAAAATATTACCGCCATCTTGGAAAGATATTGAAACCGATTTAGAATATATTAGGAAGCATCTTGATTCAATGAAGAAATGATTTTAGAGCTTAAAGACCCCAAACTTGCACCTAATCCCATACCAACTAACGAACCACAAGTAGCAAAATGTTTATAGCCAAGCGCTCCTAAATAAGCTATACCGGCAAGGGTTGTTGTGAATTCTAATGCAGTTTTACAGATTTCTTTTTTAACGTCTTCGCCTTCTTGAATTTCATAAGCTGCATGAATAGCCGCAATGCCACCAAAAGCACCCACCGCATATTTAGGAGTGCGAGTTAATGCACGAGCTGTTAGTTCGCCAAATTTTGAAGGACCTTTGTAAACTTTGGCTTTAATAAAATCGAGATTCCCTGCTTGGCTTAATAATGACTCAATATTAGTCTCTATTTTACCAATCTGTTTAACTTTAAAAATTTTTAAAATCAATTCTCCAAATTTCGTCTCAGCTAAACTAACATCATTTTTTATTATCCATTTTGCAAGTTTTTTATCAATGCACTTTTCAGAATTCGGATTCAAATATTTATGAAAAACTGTTCCTCTAAAAAATGAAAACGGATGTTGCGCTTTTTTAGGGTCATAACCATCAGGATTTTTTGCTTTGAATCCTGATTTTATCTCTTTCCAAGCGGATACTATATCATCTATATCATTCGGTCCGTTCATTAATGCAATAGCAGCCAGACCTTTTGCACAAATTC
>CAYSIO010000258.1:0-2194 GCA_964431115.1 uncultured Vampirovibrio sp. | reverse complement strand
GCTATTAAATATTAGTTTTTAAATAATAAAATTAGAATAAGGAATAAAAAAATGGCAAATACAAAAGTAGTTAAAATAAAACTTGTTAAAAGTTTAATCGGATCTTCAGAAGCTCAACGTAAAGTTGCTGCTGCATTAGGTCTTAAAAAGCTAAACCAAGTTGTTGAACACCACAACAGTGCAACAATCATGGGTATGGCTAATAAAATTTCTCACTTAGTAGAAGTTAGTGAATAAAAGGTAATAGGGGAATAAGGAAATAAGGAAATAAGATATTTTAAAATTTGTAAAAATGGCGGTTGTTCTAAAAAATATATGAACGAAGTGAATAAAAACTCTTATTACCGGATTACCTTATTACCTTATTCCCTTTCAACAAGAAATTTAAAGGAGACAAATAAAATGACAATAACATTAGAAGATTTAAGACCTGCTGAAGGTTCAACAGGAAAATCTAAAAGAGTAGGACGCGGTCGTTCATCCGGACATGGTAAAACATCTTGTCGTGGTCATAACGGTGAAGGTCAACGTTCAGGAAGAACAGCTAAAAGAGGTTTTGAAGGCGGACAAATGCCGGCTTACAGAAGACTTCCTAAATTGAAAGGCTTCCAAATTATTAATGCTAGAAATTATGCTGAAATCAATGTTGGCAGACTTGCTGAGTTGAAAATTGATGAAATTTCTCTAGTATCATTAAAAGAAATTAAAAAAGCTCATCCTTCTTGCGATGGTTTAAGAATCTTGGGCAATGGCGAAATCAAAAAAGCTATCACTGTGAAAGCTGATTATGTTTCTCCATCAGCAAAAGAAAAAATCGAAGCAGCAGGCGGAAAGGTTGAATTAGTATAATGACAGCAGGATTTAACTCAGGCAAAATGAGAATACCTACAACAGCTGATTTGATGTCAATGTGGAACGCATCAGGGCTAAAAGAAAAGCTGATTTTCACTTTCCTTATGCTGATTTTGTTCAGATTTGGTATTAATTTACCGTTGTATGGTATAAACAATGCAGTATTTGCAAATATTGCATCAGGTAACAATATCTTAGGTTTCCTAGATTTGTTTTCCGGTGGTGCGTTGAAAAACGTTTCAATATTTGCATTGGGTATTGGACCATACATTACTTCATCAATTATTATGCAATTGATGGCTGTAATTGTTCCGGCTCTGGAAAAATTACAGAAAGAAGATGGTGAAGCCGGCAGAAGAAAGCTTTCTCAGTACACTCGTATTTTTACGGTTGTATTAGCAGCTTTTCAATCTGTAATTTTTATGGCTTATTTATCTCATCTTCCGGGTTCAATAACTGTTAATCATACAATGTTTTACCTATCATCAGTTTTATCTTTGACAGCCGGTTCAGTACTTGTAATGTGGTTGTCAGAGCTTATTACTGAAAAAGGTATCGGTAACGGCGGTTCTTTAATCATCTTTGTCGGTATCCTCGCAGGTATTCCGTTGTATTCATCAAGAACTGCTCAAATGATTGCAGGGCAACCATCTTTAGCTTGGAATTTAATGCTTTTACTCGCGATATTCTTTGTAACAATGATTTTCATTGTTGTTATGCAAGAAGCAATCAGAAAAGTGATTATTGTTAATCCAAAAAGACAGGTTGGAAACAAAGTCTACGGCGGAGTTAATACTTTTATTCCGTTCAAGCTTAATCCGGGTGGTGTTATGCCTATTATCTTTGCGGTAGCAATCTTGTTGTTCCCGTCAACTATATTAAGCTTAGTCGGTCAGGCTAATTTGCCTGCCGGTTGGGTTCAAGATATGGTTATGGTGTTGAATAAAATATTTAATCCAAGCGGATTGACTTATTATGCAATATATTTCTTGATGATTGTGGCTCTAACTTTCTTTTATGCATCAATTATGCCAAATATGCAGCCAAAAGAAATTGCTGACAATCTTAAGAAATACGGTTCTTCAATTCCGGGTGTAAAACCGGGAAGACCTACAGCAGAAGCTTTGGATAAAATATTAACAAAAACAACTTTTATAGGTGCTATGGGATTAGGTTTTATTGCATTAGTGCCTGCGTTTGCAAGTTATATGACTAAGATAACTACGTTGCAAGGTATCGGTGCGACTTCTCTAATCATCATGGTTGGGGTTGCTCTTGATTTGATTAACCAAGTAAAAACTCATTTGCTTGCAAGAAACTATGAATCATTCTTAAAAGAATA
>CAYSIO010000257.1:0-2203 GCA_964431115.1 uncultured Vampirovibrio sp. | reverse complement strand
AACTTTAGGGTAAAAACACAATTCGCCTCATATCATATCATATCATATCATATAGCAGATTTTACAAGGGTTTCAGCCAATTGTAAAGATTTTTATTTTTACTTAACAATTGACGACATTTCTTAACATTTGCTACAAAATCTAATCATTACAACAAAACAAGATCATCTTGTATAAGATTTTTAAAGCTTTCTTTTATTGAATTCAAATCAACAATATCAACTTCGTAAGGGAATGTTGAATTTTCAAATTCTGATTCAAGCTTTGATTTCACACTTGCGGTTAAATCAGGAGAATCAATAGCTATATCAACATCAGAATATTCCCTATATTTACCCTTTGCTCGAGAGCCAAATATATAGAATCTTGCATCGTCATGCGTAACATATTTTTTTAAAGTCTCTTTTATAAAATTAATATGTCTTTCTTCGAGTCCAAACATTATTGTAATCTATCTTTTAGTTTATTTAGCAAAAAATCTGCTTCGTCCCTAAATTCAGGAATAATTGCAGCTACATCTAATGCCACATTTTCATCATAAGTATGTGAAGTTAAATTTCTTTTTTCTCTAAAAATAGTCCAAGCTTCAAGATTTGATTTTAAAAGGTTCATTTTATTAGCTTGTCGAACCATTTCATTAAAAGTCATACCTTCAATATTTTCAACGAAAGCTCCTTGAGAGAAAAAACGTTTAATCATCTTTAACGCAATAGAATATGTATATTCAAATCTTTGTATCATAGAATCTCTGGTAATTAAATTTGTTTCGTCAGAGTTGTAAACCTCAATAACTTCTTTGAGACTGTTTAATGCATTTTCAAACGATGTAATGTCAAGTTTTTCCATAGTTCAAATATATCATTTTGCAAATATTAAGTCAAACAACATAGTTTATTAACCAAGCTTGCAATTCGTCAATGATATTTAGGTTAAAATCTTTAGAAAAATTTAATATAAGAATTCCCTCAAATCCTCTTGTTGCAAAAATTTATCCGTGATATAGTATTCTTGTGGGTGTTTATTACAAATAAATAGAGGAATTAGGAGAAATTTGATGAGTGAAACAATGAATTCAAAACTCGACTTTAAAGTCCTTGAGGGGATTTTGCAGTCATATGATTACAAAAAGTCGTATCTTATTGCTATGTTACAAAAGGTTCAGGCAATTTATAAATATTTACCTGAAGAAGCAATGACTTACATCGGAGAACACGTAGACGGACTTTCTCCTGCTACAGTTTTCGGTGTTGCAACATTCTATGCACAGTTCTCTTTAGAACCAAAAGGTAAATACGAAATTAAAGTTTGCGACGGTACAGCTTGTCACGTTAGAGGCTCATTACCTGTATTGAACGCAATTAAAGAAAAAATCAAATTGGAAGAAGGTAAATTCACTACAAAAGATGGTCTGTTCACTTTAGAAATCGTAAGCTGTCTTGGTGCTTGCGGTCTTGCTCCGGTAGTAGTTATTAACGAAAAAGTTTACCCTCAAATGACTCCTGATGCGATTACTATAATATTGGATACCTTGATGAAGGAGGAACAATAATATGAATATTGATATAAAAGCAGAACAACAAAAAGCTCAAGAAGTTATCGCTCAACAAGGTTTGAGAGTTCTTGTATGTGCAGGTACAGGATGTGTTGCAAACGGCTCTCTTAATGTTATTGAAAAATTCAAAGAGCTAGGCGCAGACGTTTCTGTTCTTACTGAATATGACAAAATGACAATTGTTCCTACCGGCTGTCACGGCTTCTGCGAACAAGGCGTTTTAGTTATCATTCCTGACAAACACGTTACTTATGTAAAAGTTAAAGAAACTGACGTAGAAGAGATATATGAAAGCCACGTTAAAAATAACCAACCTGTAGAAAGACTTCTTTATACAGATCCAGCTAGTGGCCAACACGTTCACAAAAACGAAGAAATCAACTTCTATGCAAAACAAACTCGTACAGCTCTTGCAAACTGCGGTAAAATTAACGCAGAATGCATAGAAGAAGCTATTGCAGTTAGAGGCTACGAAGCTTTAGCTAACGTAATCGCTAACGGAAATCCTGACGCAGTAATTGATGAAATAGAAAAATCTGGCTTACGCGGTAGAGGAGGCGGAGGTTTCCCAACCGGACGTAAATGGAGATTTACTGCTGCTAACAAAGGCGGAAAATCTTATGTAGTTTGTAACGGTGACGAAGGTGACCC
>CAYSIO010000256.1:0-2206 GCA_964431115.1 uncultured Vampirovibrio sp. | reverse complement strand
GAACCTTGTGAGTTAGTTTTTTGTCCAAAGTCTGCTCCGAAACTGTTGACTGGTTTTACATATCCGTCAGAATCATAAGAGCTTTTTGAATACTTCCCGCCTTTTACACTTTTAACTGCGCTTGAGAAAGTGCCTCTTGATGAAGAATAATCACTTTCATATGATTGTTCAGATTCGATAAGGTTACAAGGGATTTCTTCAATAAATCTGCTAGGTGTATAGTATTTGTATTCACCCCACATTTGACGTCGTTTTGCGGTTGTCAAATATAGTTTTTGTTCTGCTCTTGTAATACCGACATACATTAAACGTCTTTCTTCTTCAAGTTCGGACTTAATCATCATTGTTCTGGCTGAAGGGAAAATTCCTTCGTCACAACCGGCAAGGTATACAATAGGGAATTCTAAACCTTTAGAAGCGTGAAGTGTCATTAATGTAACGTTATTTGCGATTTCGTCCAAGCCGTCAATATCTGATACAAGAGAAACTTGTACTAAGAATTCTCCAAGAACATTGTCTAATTCTTCAGGTTCAAATTCGTTAGCTACGTTTACAAGTTCTTGTAAGTTTTCAATTCTTGTTTGGTCTTCGTCTGTCCCGCTTGCAGTTAATTCTTTTAGATACCCTGATTTTTCAAGAACTAAACCTAAAAACTCAGGAAGCTGATATTTAGGTTGAGCTTCTTGGAATTTCATAATAAGTGATGCAAAATCTTTTAACTTTGAAGCAGTGCCGGATTTTATAGTTGAAATATCATCAACATTTAAAATTGCTTGGAATAAACTTATGTCATTAGCATCTGCAAATTCTTGTAAATGTTTTAGCGTAGTTTCGCCAATGGCACGTTTTGGAATATTGATAATTCTTCTTAAAGATTGTGAATCATCAACGTTATAGATAAGTTTTAAATAAGCAATTGCATCTTTAATTTCTTTACGGTCGTAGAACTTTAAACCACCGTAAATGCGGTAAGGTACACCTGCTGCAATTAGTGCTTCTTCTAAAGCACGTGATTGCGCGTTTGTTCTGTATAATATTGAAAACTGATTATAATTATCAGAAGTAGAAGTAATTGATTTAACAATATATCTGGCTTCGTCTGCTTCATCTTGTGCTTCATAATAAGTGATTTTTTCACCGTCGCCTTTTTGTGAATAAAGAACTTTGTCGACACGCTCTTCGTTGTTTTCAATAACTGCGTTAGCCGCGTTTAGAATATTTGCGGTAGAACGGTAGTTTTGTTCAAGCTTAACGATTTTAGCGTGAGGAAAATCTTTTTGGAAGTTCATTATGATTCTAAAATCAGCACCACGCCAGCTATAAATAGATTGGTCAATATCACCGACAACACAAAGAGAACGCTCTTGAGGTACATTTGGTTGCAAGTTAGTATAAAGAGCATTTACAAGCTGATATTGGGCTTGGTTTGTATCTTGGTACTCATCGACCAGAATATGTTGGAACTTGTCATAGTATTTTTTTCTAACTTCAGGGTTTTGCTCTAGAAGTTTAACCGCAAGCATCAGCATATCGTCAAAGTCGATTGCATTGTTGTTGTTCAAAGCGTTTTCGTAGTATTCAAATATTTTTGCGATATTTTGTGATTTAAAATCTCTTGCAAAAGTTGCAAAAGTATATGCATCTTGCATTTTGTTTTTAGCGTTTGAAATCACTGTTTTTACAAGTTTTGGAGCGTAAATTTTGTCATCAAGGTTAAGTTTTTTTATCCCTTGTTTTATGACGGCTAAAGAATCCGTTTCATCATAAATAGTAAAGTTTTTATCTAATTTTTTACCGGATGGGAAAGAATAGTTTTCAATATCCTGTCTTAAAATTCTTCCGCAAATGCTGTGGAAAGTGCCTACCCACATGTATTTAACGATATTTTCTCCCAGAATAGAAGAAAGCCTTTCTTTCATCTCTCGAGCAGCTTTATTGGTAAATGTCACAGCTAAAATTCTGCCTGCAATTGCGCCGTGTTGAATCATATAAGCTATTCTTGTGGTTAAAACGCGAGTTTTTCCGCTACCCGCACCTGCAAGTATTAATAAAGCACCCTCTGTAGTCTTAGCTGCGTCTTGTTGTTCGGCATTAAGTGTTTCTAAAATATTTTCCATTCCCCTATTCCCAAATCCGTGATTATGTGGTATTATACACTAGCATACACAAAATAATTATTATTTGCAATTAACGAAGGTGGTACAAT
>CAYSIO010000255.1:0-2232 GCA_964431115.1 uncultured Vampirovibrio sp. | reverse complement strand
TTATTTGCTGCATCTTGCTTTTTTACGCGTATTTTTTACCGGACAGTAGTGCCCCTTGTGGGAGAAGGTGGTCGGAGACCGGATGAGGGGTGATAAAAAATTAAATTTATACCCACCCTCACCCTCAATCCCTCTCCCATCAAGGGCGAGGGAAGATTATATCAATTGTAATGCAATTGCAGGACTCTGATTCGCTGTGCTCATCAAAGTCGCAGCAGCTTGTTGCAAAATCTGTTGTTGAATATAACTTGCGCTTTCTTTTGCCAAATCCGTATCACGAATGGTCGAAAGTGATGAAGCTAGGTTTTCGTATTGAGTAGATATCTCATCAAGCGCGGATTCAAGACGATTCTGTAAAGCTCCGTATTCGGTTTGTTTTTTACTTAATAAATTTACAAATTCATCAATTACTTTTAGAGCGGCATCAGATTCTATTCCATTTCTTTTTATTTTACCTAAATTATATTCAAAATTAGTATTTATACTAAGTTGTGAATTTGATTCCCCTTTTATTCCTATCAGAAAAGAGGTAATATAATTTTCTGGTTCTAAAAGAATTATTCCGGACATTATTGATTGTGACAGAGCTTCTGTAAAAGTTGTAGAATTAGAATTAAAAATATCAATTTCTTGAGAATTGAAAAAACAATTCTCAACTGACAAATTTTCAGGGTTCAATATTTTAGTGAAAGAATATAGTAATTGCTCACCCGTAATATTAGCTATTGAATAACAATTTTTTACATTTACAGAAATTCCAGGGTTATATATTTGTCCTAATAATCCACAGCCATTATACTTTGCATATATGTCTCCTACAAAGAAAGAGTTAGAAATACTATTTTGGATTTCTCCAATTAAACCTCCAGTAGAGCCTGAGCCTCTAATATCACACATAGAATAACAATTTTTTACCTCATCAGATGCACCTGCTATTCCTCCGACATAATAAGAACCTTTTACGTATCCAGTAGTATAACAATTTATTATAGGATATGCTTGTACTCCTGCTAATATCCCTGTGCGGTCACGCCCAATAATATTTGCATTTTCAAGCCCAATATTGGCAATGGAAGCTCCCGTAGAAAATCCAAACAGTCCTTGAGAATCATCTGTGGGTCGATTGATAGTTAAATTAGATACAATATGTCCATTACCATTAAATTTGCCTTTAAATGGATTTGCTTCAGTTCCTATTGGAATCCAGCCTCCAGTTGCAGCATGGAATAGGCAATAGTCTTTAAGATCTAAGTCTTTGGATAAAATAAAAGTTTTACCTAATGTTGAAATTCCAGCATTTGTTAACTCTGCTAGTTTGACAAGGTCGTCTACACTCTCTATTTTATATTCATTTTCTGTAAATGTATCATTAACTTCCGAAACTGCAGTTAAAGAACTGACATATTCATCACTGTAGACATATGGATTTTCAATAAAACCTGTAATAGGGTCCGCTTTTGGCATATTTTCTGGAATATCATATTTTGTTTTGTCAAAAAGAGAAATACCATTATATTTTGCGGTGCAATAAAGACGATTAATTTCATTATAAATAGCATTAGCTTCTTCTTGTAATGCGCTTAATGATTGTGTACCAAAAGTTCTGTTCCTTGCTTGGGTTGACAATGCTCGCAAGCGGGTTGCCATGTCTAAGATTTCTTCCAGCGTTAAAGATGCTGAATTAAGCATATCCAACCCCTGCATAGCATTGTCTTCTGCGACCTGAAGAGCGCTCATCTGAGTTGTCATATTGGTTGAAATCGCATAGTTAGCGGCGTTGTCTTTGGCGTGGTTGATTTTGTAGCCCGTTGTCATCCGCTCAACCGCTTGGTTGAGGATGTTGGTGGAGTTTTTGAGGCTACTTTGGGCGATTAAAGAGGATAAATTAGTATTTATTGATAACATAATTTACCTCCAAGTTCTGACCCTACGGGATGAACCCTCTCCCTACCCTCTCCGTCGGAGAGGGGAAAGTTCTTGATCACTTGGTCACTGTGCTCTTGATCACCTCTACAG
The DNA here is from genome assembly GCA_964431115.1 of uncultured Vampirovibrio sp. Classification (GTDB taxonomy): domain Bacteria; phylum Cyanobacteriota; class Vampirovibrionia; order Gastranaerophilales; family Gastranaerophilaceae; genus CAG-196. The sequence continues at coordinate 216 of CAYSIO010000255.1, read as the reverse complement.
TCATTCTGAGGGGGTAAATGTATTTGGCTTGGCGTTGTGACCACAAGTTTGCAGTCATTCTGAGGGCGAAGCCCGAAGAATCCAGAGGGGTAAATACTTTCAATCTGCAAGTAGTAACTACAAGCATTTTGACTGGGTCCTTCGTTACACTCAGGACGACGTGGCACTTTTGTTGATGTTGTGCCAAGCTTATGCGATACCGTGTCAAGCACGGTA
>CAYSIO010000254.1:0-2243 GCA_964431115.1 uncultured Vampirovibrio sp. | reverse complement strand
GCAAAACTATTTGGCTGAGAAACTTCATTTGTAGTAGAAACTGTAACCGTAATATTACCGTGAGCTACCGCCGCCGGAAGTAATTTTACATCCGCGCCAATTACAACAGTACCTGTTCTCTCGTTTACAACAACTTTAGCTTTTTCTAAAGTTGGAGAAACTTCCAGGTTTTCAAGTAGTGAAATAAAAGTTACTCTGTCATTCATAAATCTTTGAGGAATCATAACTTTTACAGAGCTACCGTCAATTGCCTGAGCCGGAGCAAGAGCTGATACGGTATTAGCGATTCTTGATACAAGTGTATAGTCTGATTTATCTAAACAAAGAGTAATTGAATTTTCATCTCCGAGTTCTGTATAAATATCTCGTTCAATAATTGCACCACCGGGAATTCTTCCGGAAGTAGTAATAGCAGTTCTAGCTGATGAGCCGCCTGCAATCTTATTAATACCACCAACTGATAACGGTCCTTGAGCAACTGCTACAGCTTCACCGTTAGGCGCTTTTAAGATAGTTTGAACAAGAACACCACCTTCTAAGCTTTTTGCGTCAGCTATAGCGGATACTGTTACATCGATTTTGTCACCGTTTTTAGAGAATGGAGGAACTGTTGCAGTAACAATAACAGCTGCAGAAGCCCCTTTTTGAATATAGTTTTCTTGCTCAATTACTGTACCTAAGTTTCTTAATAACATTTTGTTGGTAATCTGAGTTGAACGAGAGTTGTCACCTGTACCAGGCAAGCCTACTACAATACCGTATCCAACAAGTTGGTTTTCACGAACACCTTTAATATGAGTCAAATCCATAATGCGGACTTTTGCCTCTATTGCATTAGCAGGAATCATTCCTGATACCATTATTAGTGTTAATATTGTTGCTAAAATTCTTTTCATATACTTACCTCTGTTTTTTAGTGAATAAGTTAATAAGTAAATAAGCGAATAAGTTCATTATGTAATTTTCTTTGATTTTGTTTGTTTCATTTTGACTTTTTATGAGCGTTAGTGAATTTAAAGAACTTATTCACCTATTCGCCTATTTACTTATTAACCTGCCTCATATACTAACCAACACTCTGTTTTCCCCAATTACTTTTCCTGTATAAACTTTTTTGTAGTTTTTGTTTTCTACGTTTATATAATCGCCTGTCATTCCGTCTGCAAGAGCTGTTCCGTCAATTGTTATCATTACCGCTCCGTTTGATACAAAGAAAATTCTGACTTCACCATTTCTTGCAACATCAGGTTTCATTTTTACAAATCTTTTGTCTATCACTTCTCCCTTTTGAAAAGCTTTTTTTGCTGACATTTCTTTAGACAATAATTTTTCTGATAATACGTAGTCCATTTTTTGTGAAACATCTATTTTTTTTACAAGAGTTGTTTCTCTGGTAATTGATTGTTCTCTGTTTATAAAGTCTGCAGCAACTAAGACTTCTTTATAAACACTTGTTTGAGTTGGTAGATTTAGTGTTCTAATATAAGCATTATTAACATATATATCTACCCTTTTGATGTCTCTGGGTACAATTTTATCTGCACCTTGAACAATTTTATAAGTTACCTCTCCGTCCGGTAGCTGAAGTTCTGCAAATGGAGTTGCAGAGATTTTTACTTCAATATCTGCATTTGTATTTTTTTTATAAATAGTTTCAAGCTGGCTTGCTATTTGGCTTTTAATTTCAGCAGAGCTGATAACTTGTGCTTGTACGCTTGATTGAAATACTAATAAAGGGAATAGGGGAATAAGGAAATAAGGTAATAAGGTGTTAAAAAATAACCCCTTGATCCCTTTTGTTTTATTAATATTTTTATTAATATTACTAAGCATTCTAACCTATATCCTCTTATGAGCGAAGCTCATTTAACCTCTTATTCCCTTATTACCCTATTTCCTTATTGCCTTCCTAAGACATATTATTAGTAAGTTGAAGAATATTGCTTGAAGAATTAATCAATTTTGAATTTGATTCAAACGCACGTTCTGCTTTAATTAGACCTACTAATTCGTCAACGATTTGTACGTTTGAGCCTTCAAGCATACCTTGTTGAATCAAACCTAAACCGTTTTGTCCGGGTGTATCTTGGACAGGGTTACCTGATGCTTGTGTTTCTTTATACAAGTTGTGACCAATTGATAATAAACCGGATGGGTTTTGGAATTTAACTAACTGTAAAGAACCAACAATTGATTGTTGAGTTGGTCCGGGTAAGTTTCCGGAAATATTCCATTTTGAGTAA
>CAYSIO010000253.1:0-2251 GCA_964431115.1 uncultured Vampirovibrio sp. | reverse complement strand
GTTTCACATTGAAAACAGACCTCTCCCTCAAGGGGCGAGGTTAAATAATAAATATTATGTAAAAAAACTCAAAGTCTTTTTATTATTTTTTTTTGCTTATTGTATAATTATTTCTATGGGGATTAAGAATTTAGTAAAAAAATATAACGAAACTAATTTGGTTTTAAGAATTTTTATTGGTATTGTAATAGGTGTAATTTTAGCAATATTTCTACCAACTTTAACTTGGATTAATATTTTAGGAGATCTGTTTGTCGGAGCTCTAAAAGCTATTGCTCCTATGCTTGTATTTATACTTGTTATGGGCTCTCTTGCTCAAGGTGTGAAAAAATCCGGCGGAAAATTTAGAATAGTAATTTTCTTGTACATGTTTTCGACATTTTTAGCGGCAATTACAGCCGTTTTAGCAAGTTTTATTTTCCCTCAAATATTAACATTAACAACAGAAGCACAAAATATTGATTCTGTGCCACAAGGCTTTAGTGAAATTATCCACAATTTATTAGTTAATATCGTTATCAATCCAATAGCTTCTTTATCAGAAAGTAATTATTTGGGAATATTGTTTTGGGCTATAATTACCGGCATGGCATTAAAAGATATAGTATCTGATAGTACCAAAGATATGCTTAAAGATTTTACTTCTTCTGTATCTCAGGTCGTAGCTTGGATTATTAATTTAGCACCGTTTGGTATTATGGGACTTGTATACAATTCTGTTTCAACAAATGGTATAGAAATCTTTGCTCAGTATGGGAAATTAATACTTTTGCTTGCTATATGCATGTTTATAGTTGCATTAGTTACAAATCCTATTATTATAACTTTATTCACAAAAAGAAATCCTTATCCGCTGATTCTCAAATGCTTGAAAGAAAGTGGTATAACAGCGTTTTTCATAAGGAGCTCTGCAGCTAATATTCCTGTGAATATGAAACTTTGTGAGGAATTGAAGCTGGATAAAGAGCTTTATAGCGTATCAATTCCGTTGGGTGCAACTATTAACATGAGCGGTGGTGCGGTTACAATTACCATTATGGCATTAGCTGCTGCGCATACTTTAGGAATTGATGTGTCATTTTCAACAGCAGTAGTTTTAAGTATACTTGCCACATTTGCTGCGTGTGGTGCATCCGGTATTGCTGGTGGCTCATTATTATTAATCCCGTCAGCATGCTCGCTTTTTGGGATTTCAAACGACATCGCAATTCAAGTTGTTGGTATCGGTTTCATAATTTCTGTACTTCAAGACAGCTTGGAAACAGCATTGAACTCTTCAAGTGATGTTGTATTTACAGCAACTGCAGATTATTTTCGCAGAGCAAAATCCACTCAAAAGTAGTTCTTCGCTGGGTTGAGAGCCAAAACTCTGCTTTACAAAACTTAACCAAACTTGCAATTGTAAAGATTTGTAAAGACGAGTTTTCAAAAGGCTGAAACCCTGTCATAATGCCCTATATGATATGATATGATATGATATGATATGATATGAGGCGAATTGTGTTTTTGCGTTAAAGTTTTGAAAAAAGATGCCGTTAATGATTTTGTACACAAAAACATGAAAGGAGTATAAAATCATGGGATTTGGATCAATTGGCGGATATAATCCGAATTTAAACGCTTACGGCGCAGGAAAAGTAAAGAAACCAGCAGAAGGTGAACAACAAGGTGAGACAAAAGGACCGGAATTAAACATGGTAGATACCAAAGGTTCTGAGACAAATACAAATGTTAAATTGAGCGGTCTTGACGCATTAGCAACATACGGTCAAGCGAATGTTGGTAAACCAGTAGTACCAACAGGTGGAACAGATGAAGCTCCTGTTATTACACAGGATGAAAAAAGTTATACTTCAATGACTGTTGATTTTAGGTATCAACAAGCTGAGGCACAGTTAAAAAAATTCCAAGAGGAATTTGATAGATTAATATCAGATCCAAATACAACTGAAGCGCAGTTTGCTGATTGGGAGAATAGATTTAATGAGACGATGGCTCAATATAGTCATCTATATCGTCAAGGTAATTTTGTTATGCGTTAATAAATCGATAAGCAGTAGTAGGATGCGGTAAATTTTTAATTTACCGCATCTTTTAATTATTACTCATTTACCCCTGTTTCGGTAATCTATCGATTACCAAAACCTACAAATTCATGATACAAAGGTGCGTCGTTTGACGCACCCGATTTATTAGCGTCACTCAGAGTTTGATACAACATCAACAAGTGTGCCACGTCGTCCTGAACGTA
>CAYSIO010000252.1:0-2263 GCA_964431115.1 uncultured Vampirovibrio sp. | reverse complement strand
ATTTTTTGTTATTAAACAATTTGGTAGACTGAAGTCTATCCTTGCTTTCTTATCCACTCATCTACTTAAAAAAAACTCCGCCCTTGAATATAAATATTTTCGAGTTATTATTTGATTAGATATCAATCATAAATTAAAATATACAAGGGATAAATATTTTGATTAAATCCATTCAAGGTGTATTAAGTATCACAAAGAAACCTAATCCAACAGCACAAATAGTCAATAAAGCTAAGCAAATCTCGCATTTGTCGGAATCTGCTGTTGCTTCGCTTGCCTCTCCGAATTATACCGGTATTCTCAACACTTCTTCGACTATTATTTATAACGTGATGCGTGATTATGATTTTAGTCATTTTGGGAAAAACGGTATAACTTTGAAATATCCGAGAACCCAATTTGTGAGTGATGTATGGGATATAGTCTCAAAAGAAGTTCCGGAAGCACAAAGAGCTAATTTTTTAGCAAAATTTAATCTGGAAGAGGGGCAAAATGGTATTCTTGACGGGGTGCCGGTTTTAGCAAAACTAAAGACACGAACTTCTGGCGAGAAAAAAATGCAGTATCTAATAGAGAAATTCTATCAAAACGAAATAATGATTCCCGAGAATTTGAATACTGAAGCTGTTTTGAATAAAATTTTGAAGAGACATCCTGAATTTGTAATGATGATTGGCAAGCCACAACACATTACACATAGTTATTCAGTAGACATACATACATTAGAGCTATATAGAAAAGCTTTGAATAATCCGATTTACTCCGCTTTGTCCGATGATGGCAAATTAATTCTGCAACATGCAGTTATTATGCATGATTATGGGAAAAAAGGTGGTATTATAACTTCCGGGCACGCAAAATTGAGCAAAAAATATGCTGAAAGTGTGCTTGAAACTTATAAAGATATGTCACAAAGTATGAAGCAAAGGATTTTGAATCTTATAGAGAATCATCACTGGTTTGAAGGATATAATAAAGGGTATTTGAGCGCGGAAGATTTTGCTAAGCTTTTCCCAGATTTTGAAGATCGACAGATTGCTGTAATTATGGCAAAAGCTGATTTTGAGACAATTAATCCTCATTTTCACTTTAAGAGACTAATCGAGAATGAGTATTTGTCAGAGGAACAATACGAACAAGTTATTGAATCCAAGATGAATAAATTATTAAAGTAGGTAGAAAGTAGGGTAGTCTACCATTATTTTTTTTACATCTCATTCAATTTTTCATTCAAAAACTTAATTCTGGTAATCTCGTATATTTTGTTTGAATCAACAAGCTTCATTAAATCATCTGCTCTAAGTGCGGGAATTTCCGAGCCTTGACCGACTTTTAAGTGGATGAATAAAGCTTCATCCTCAAATCTATAAGCTCCGATTGAGTTTTTGAAATCAACCACTTTATCCTGTTTCTTCTTAGTCTTTTTAGTAATCAATATCTCATCCATTGATAAAACTTTTTCTACTTGAGCCTTAAAGCTATCAAAATCCTCACTTGCTCCGGACTTTGCATACGGTCTAATCTTGTATTCAGCCCATTGAGCGCAGATATCAACAGCCGTTGCATAGCGTTCGACTTCTTTAACAGCTATAACTCTTGCTCCGACAGGAAGTTTAGGATTAATAATATCCATAACCTCTTGTTCTGATAAATGATCTAGGATTTCAATATCTACCAATTCTCCCTCAGATTCTGCAAAAAGCGGCAATGCAATTCCCATAGACACCTTCATAGTCGGATTAAAGCCCAAAGTATAAGCCATTCTCAGACCTGTTCGAGCTAAAACTTTATGGAAAGTGTTTTGCCAGTCAAGGTGTGAAAAATATTTCAACAGACCCTTTTTAGTAATCTTCAGACGATATCTATAAACCGGAATATCCTTATCAGGATGAACTCTTGTAACATCAATCGGTTCTATATTCAAAACTTCTTGAGCTGCTGCTGATGCCGTATAAGGTTTTGCAAGAACTTTTTTTGTTTTCAAATTCTTACAAACACCACAATTTACACATTTATTCTCACAAGTCGGTTGGAGAGTAAATGTATTGGTTTGTTCGAACGCACTACAATATTCTTGTTGCAACCATTCTTTGTCCAATCCAACATTTATAAAATCCCAAGTAAGGGTTTCATCAAGTCCATATTGTTTTTGCGCTAAAGCTTCAAGAGAAAGTCCGCATTCTTCCGCAGTTTCTCTCCAAACATCTTTATCAAAATGTTCACCCCAAGAATCTAAATAACAACCTTTTTTATAAAGAGCCTC
>CAYSIO010000251.1:0-2270 GCA_964431115.1 uncultured Vampirovibrio sp. | reverse complement strand
CGCTTGGACAGATTTCTTTGAAAGAATTTCTAACAGAAATCACTATAAAGCAACAGCAGACGAAGGTTTTATCTCTAAAATGGGCGGTAAAATCAAAACTTTCTGGATTAATACTTGGAAAATAACAAAACAATTCTGCAAATCAAGTGTTGAGTCATTCAAACAGCTTTGGCAAGGCAATCCTGCTCACAAAGGTTTCCGAAAACACGCAGGTAAAGCTTTGCTCGGCATTTCATTAATAACAACAGCAGGATTAACTGCAAACTCTATTATTAGAGCTAAGAATATGGCAAAAAATTTAAATACAAAAACAATTGATAATACCAAAGAAAGTACGGTGGTTTAGGTATGACAATGAATTCATTAACTATAAATCTAAATACAAAAATCCAACCTTCATTCAAAGAAAAAAGGGTAGTAAAATCATATCTGGAAGCTGAAGGCGCTGTGTCCACAGAAGACAACGTTAAACCGCTTCCCCCAAAAGGTCATTTAATCCATGATAACGCAGTAAATAGTGTTAAATACTTCTTTAAAGACAGAGCATATGATTTAAAAGCTGTTAAGAATGGCTTTCTTGGCACTGCAAATGACCACCAGTCCGGAAGATTAAATGATGTAGGAATGGTCACTGCCGGAATACTTATAGCATCATTCTTAGCTTCAAGAACAACCGATCCTAAGACAAAGTTAATGGAATATGTCGGATTAGGCGCATTCCTCGCCGCGATGTCTATATATCCGAAATTAGCAATCAATACTCCAACAAAACTTATGCACGGATTTGATATTGATAAACAATATATTGACGATCAAGGACGCAAAAAATCCGTAATGCAAGACGCTAACTATGTACCTTATGACATGTATCTGGCAGAAGTTCCGGAAGAAGACCTTGCAATTATCGGAGACGAAATGGGTATACCTCGAAACATCAAAAACAGAAATGATGTTATCAGAGAACAAATGAGAAAAAATGCAACTCAGAGCCAAACATTATGGATGCTTACAGCTTGTGTAACACCGGCATTAGGCGCATTAATGAGCTATGGTTTGGAAAAATATGCAATTTCACCTCTAACAGCAAACATAAGAAATTCTTCTTACAATAAACAAATTACCCAACTATTGGATAAAACACAAAAAATGTCTTTAGAGGTAGAAAAAATAAACTCTAACAGCTTAAGTAATGAAGTAGAAAAACTACTTTCAAAATATAAAGGAAAAGAACTTCCTAAAGAAGAGTTCAAGAATTTAATAGAAATTCTTACAAAACATATGGATGCAAATGCTTCAGAAGGTATAAAAGAAGATATCGTAAAAATTTTAACAACCTCCGCAAATGAAGGTTCTGAAGCTTTTGTAATATACAAAGATTCTATTGATAATATGATAAACATTGCTAAAAAATCAATCAACGGAAGAAATCGCAAAGTTATGGAAGAAATTTTAATTCCTAGCAAAGACGAATTAACAGAAATACTTAATCGTTTTGCTAAAGATTTTGGAAGCGAAACGGGTACTACCGTCTCTTCAGAAGAGATTTTAAATATCAGAAGAGCAATTAAAGAGCTGATTGAAAGCAAAATTCAAAAAACAAATAATATTCCGAAAGAATTTTTAAATTCGCAAAAAAATGATATCCTTAATGGAATTTCAAAAACGCTAAAAACCCAGAAATCGTCTTTTGTTTCAGAAAAAGGGCTCAAAGAAATTATTGATTTTGCGAAAATTTTAGGAGAATTTAAAAACAATCAAATCTTACTCGATAAATGTAAATCTTTTAAATTTGAACAAACACACCAAACAGTCCTCGCGCGTTCTTATGAAGAATTTGAAAAAACATTATTCGACGTGCTCGGTATTAAATTTAAAGATTTGAAAAAAATGAGAGAATCCGAAGATTTCACCAAAAACATTCTCGATAAAAAGCTTACAGAACTATGTAAAGACGAAGCAAAATTTCAAAAAGCTCTGGGAAAACTCGGAAAAGTTATTGCAAAAATGGAAGTAGCATTAAACGGTTCAGAAGAATTACAATCACATATTCTCGACCTTATTAATGCGATAGAAAATAATTACAATAATACTGCAAAACGTCTTGCTAATTTAGGTTCTTTTGAGGAAACAATTAATCGCTTGGTTAAACAAGATGTCGAAACTCTCGGAAATAAAATCAAGACAAAACAAGAGCTCTTTGATTTCTTAGATGGAATTGTTGAATGCCAATTTAAAAATGGCATTCCGGATGGCAATGCTAAAGAGTATAT
>CAYSIO010000250.1:0-2275 GCA_964431115.1 uncultured Vampirovibrio sp. | reverse complement strand
ACAATATGCTGAGCAAGAGTTGTTTTACCAGATGATTCTGGACCATATACTTCAATAATACGTCCTCTTGGAATACCACCAACCCCTAAAGCTACATCAAGAGCTAAAGCACCAGTAGGAATTGTTTCAACACTAACAGCTGGTTTATCACCAAGCTTCATAATAGCGCCTTTACCAAAATCTTTTTCTATTTTATCAATAGCCATTTTTAAGGCTTTTATTCTTTCATCTGATGGAGATACAACAGTTTCTGCCATAATACAATACTCCCATTTTTTTTAATTAACTTAATCACTTAGTCACTTAATCACTTAGTAACTAGAGTAATATATTATTTTCTTCTTCTTTTTTTACATAAAAACCACACATAAGCGGTTTAAAACTATTTAGGATATTTTTTAATTTAAAGTTTTCTTTATTTAATTCATTAACTTTATTTTTTAAATTTTCGTTTTCAGTTTTACATCTAACAAGTTCTAAAACAACATCATCCATGCCTTCAAGTTTTTCATCAATAATTTTTGTCATAGATTCTGTAATATTGCTTTCCATTTTTGTTAATGTATCAAGAAGATTATTAACAACCATTTGAGAATTTGGTTTAGATACTAAAGAAAGAGCAGATTTTCTTTCATTCATTTCTGAAACAATAGAAGATTTTGCATTTTTTAATTTTTTAACTTCATCTACTGAAAAATAAATTTGACCTTTGCTATCTTTTTTAGGATTAACAGATGTTTTTTTACAAAGTTCAACAATCTCTTTATTATCTATATTTAAAAGTTTTCTGACATCATTAGGTAAAAGTACTTTTTCAGAATTAGCGTTCATTAAAAAATTCCCCTCTTTCGACTCCAATACAATTTATATTTTAGTTAATAAAAAAAATATTTTCTACAATTTGTTAATAATTTGTAACAAGGAATTTAATAAAAAAGTTGGGCAAGTATACCCAACTTACTAATTTTTATATTATTATTTTTATTTTTTATTATTTTATAATAACAGTATTAGCAGCTTTTGTACTTCTATCAAAAAACTCCCTCAAAGCTTCTGATACATTATAAAAACCTTCTGAATCCGGTTGTAAATTTTCTGCAATTATAATATTTTTTGATACTTCAATAATTCTTGAAATTATATCTTCTGATAATTCAGGATGAGATTTTTTAACAACATTATAAACATGTGTTTCATAAGTATCTAAATATTCTAAAGCTTTATTTTTATCTTTTACTTTCAATGTATTTGATTCATCTGCAAAATTCATAACTTCTTTAAGTTTTTTCTCATCTTCTGTTAAAAAATATGACGCTGTTTGCATTAATATAGGATCTGTATATGTACCTTTTGTAGCTATTCCACTGGTATTCAATACTAACACTTTTTTATCATTTTCATCGACAACACCATCTTTATTTGTATCTAATGAATGACCTTTTTCTAATTCTGAAATTACATTATTTAATAAATCTTTTATTGTTCTATCAGGAGACATTGTTTTTACAAAATTAGATATTATTCTGTTAAAATCTTGTTCAACTTTTGTTTTATTAAATACTGTTCCTTGTTTTTCACAAAGATCTTCTATATAACTTAATACTTGTTGTTTTATTACAGATGCGTATTCAAAAATTTTGTCATAATATCCACTATCTAATTTTGAATTTGTTATTTTTGCGCCTAATTGCCAAGCATCTTTATTATATAAACTATCTAATGTTGCATCTGCGTTTGGTACTTGTGAAAAATCAATAACTGATGAATAATCCGGTTTTATTGATTGTTCATAAGTTTTCTTTTTTAATGTTGCTATTTCAAAATTATAATTTTTATCTAACCAATTTGATAATTTATTATTATTTGTTTCGTTTGTATTACTTGTTTCAGAATTATTACTATCAGCCGGTTCATTATAAGATATTTCATAATTTTTACCATTATATGAATATTTCACAATATAATTATTACCATTTGATTCTAAAACATAAGGAATACCCAATTTTTGTAGTTCCTGAAGTGCTGTTTTATCACCATTTTTTAAACGATCATTAATTTTTTCTAAATCAACTTTTTCTGATTCAACATTTTGTGTTGTATTAATTTGAGATGAGTTAAGTCTTTTTAATGCTTTAAACCCCATTTGATTTCTAATACCAAATTGCATATCTTTCTCCTTTATTAATGTAAAATATGTTGTACAAAATTATTAACGGCATATTTTTTTCAAAACTTTAGGGTAAAAACACAATTCGCCTCATATCATATCATATCA
>CAYSIO010000249.1:0-2281 GCA_964431115.1 uncultured Vampirovibrio sp. | reverse complement strand
CTATGAATTCCAATAACTTTAGCAAATTCACAAATAGTGTATTTTGCTTCAATTAGTGGTTTTAGATTATAGATTAAATCATTAACGTCTTTTGTTTCAGAATAATCCTCTAACAAGCTATCGAGCCACATTTGAGCATATTCTTCATCATTTTTTAATTGATCTTTTAAATAGTCACTATGTTTTGGAAAATTTTCTAATAATGTTTTTTCTTTTTTGTTCATAGGTTAATCTCACTTTTTCTAAAAAAGGTTAAATTCTTGAATTATATTCATTAAGGTATTTTGTCGCAGTTTCAATATCTTTACTTTGTTTGGATTTATTCCCACCTGTAAATAATAAAACTATTGTATTTTCCACTTCTGTATAATAAATCCTTAAACCATTGTCAAATTTTAATTCATATAATTCTTCAGAAAGTCGTTTATTATTACCATACAAGCCTCGTTCAACTTTTGATAAGCGTTTGTCAACAATAAGCCTTAAACTCTTATCAAGCGAATTATACCATTCTAAATAAGGCACTTTGTTTTCAGCTGTTTGGTAATAAATAATTTCTTTCATATTATTGTAGCATATAGGCTACAAATATTCAATGGCTAGTCAATAGATTAGGTCTTAACCCAATAGAATAAATAATGACGGGATAAAACCTATCCTATAAAAAACTGACGTTAAGTTTCGTCCTCAATTTGCATTTGCCTACGCAAACGCAAATTCGGACTTCACTCCGAGCTACGCTATTTAGCGCCTGTGCAATCAGAGATTGCTTCGCTCCTACGCTTTTGCTTCGTCGCAACGGCGCTGACGTTAAGTTTCGTCCTCAGTTTGCATTTGCCTACGCAAACGCAAATTCGGACTTCACTCCGAGCTACGCTATCAAAAAAACCTCCCTAAAACGGGAGGAAATTTTGAGCGATGAGGATTCAATATCATAATATATTTGAATCCTCAGTTTTTCATTAAACTTTTTGGCTAATTTTTAACTAAGAAATTCAGTCAATAAAATTAAAACACTTATCCCTTAGATATAAAATCCTGTTTATAATCAACTTTTCCTGTGAAACCGGTTGTTACGATATTTCGTCCGAATTTAGCTTCAAGCTTATCTAAACTCTTACCAAGCTTTTCGTTTTTGTCTCTGCGTTCGGTATCTTCAAATAAAGATTTTTGTTCGTTTTCACAAGGGTTAAAATTTTCAAGTAAAATTCCTACACTTCTATAAATTGTCTGAGTATCAAAAAGTTTTTCTAAAACAGGCATAGCATGTTCAGAGATTTCAAATTCAAAATTTGTACGATGTTCCAGATTTACTTTTTCGCAATATGTTCTAAAATCTTTAGTTTTTATAATTACACCAATAGTTCCGCATTTGCAGTCAGCTCGGCGAAGTTTTCTGCAAGCTGAGTGAATATGTATCATTAATTCGTTTTTAAGGTAATTCAAATCAGTAGAAAATTCCGGAAAAGATTTTGTATCCATAATCGATTTAGGCAATTGAACTTCTGTTGAAATTTTATTAATCATATTCCCCATAAGCTCATATTTAAGCTCTAAACCAAGCTTACCAAATCTACTTTTAAGCCAAGTGTCCGGTTTCTTGATATAATCATAAGCTGTATAAATTCCGTGACCTCTGAGTTTAGGTTCTAATCTGCGACCTATTCCCCAGACCTCTCCTATTTCTGATGATTTTAAAAGTCTTGTGATTCCGCATTTTCCTGCGATATAGACGTGATCTTCCGTTGTTTTAGATTTATCAGAAGCCAATTTTGCAAGAGCTTTTGTTCTGCTTACTCCGACAGAAACCGGAATTCCGACTTGCTGAGCGATTTCGTCTCGAATATGTTTTGCTAAATCGTAATAATTCTTTTTATAAAGCTTCGCCAGACCTGTTAAATCAACAAAAGCTTCGTCTATTGAATATACTTCAACTGTCGGGCTAAAATTTTTTAAAAACGACATTACCTGATCAGAAATTTGCGCATAATTGTAATGATTTGCGTTTATATAAATAGCTTTGGGAAACTCTTTTTTTGCCATAAATAAAGGCTGTCCCATAGGAATCCCCATTTCTTTAGCTTCAATTGAACGAGCAATAACACATCCGCGTTCACCTGATACAACACAAACAGGTTTTGCGTTAAGCTTTGGATTAAGCTTTCTCTCGCAGGATACAAAGAAGCTGTCACAATCTATTAAAGCTATATATTTTTGCTCTGTCATAAGTCCTCGAGTTTTCCAATGTTTATCTAAGTCTAACATTAAACACCACCCCCCT
>CAYSIO010000248.1:0-2310 GCA_964431115.1 uncultured Vampirovibrio sp. | reverse complement strand
AGTCGTGCTTGATATGCGCGAAAACGAGCTTGAACAACGCCAAATGGAGGCGGCAAAAATTCTTGCAGCTTTAAGAAAACAGGAGGCAGAACTTCAGGAAATTATCAATTCTCAACATCGAAACAGTGAGCAATTAGAAACTCTTCATATGTTGGATACCTTAGATATACAACAAATTGAGGCACATAAAGCTTATAGTTTAAAACTTACTGTAGATGAGAAAAATAAAGAAAGAATAATTGCTAATACAAAGATTCTTTTTGAAAAAAAACAGATAGAAGTTCGAGAAGCTCATAAAAAAGTCGAAGTTCTGAAAAAATTAAAAGAAAAACAAGAACAAGAGTATTATAAAGAATTCTTGGATTTAGAAATAAAAGAGACAGATGATATAACATCAGCAAGGTTTGGAAGATGACACAATCAGTGACAAATAGTTTGAATAATTTAGAACAAATGCTTTCCGGCTCTGCAAGAAATATGCAAGAAGCTACGAAGTCACTTTGTGGTATGGATAAAACTTCAAGAAATTTTGAAACATTGTTGAAAGACGCTACCGGAGAGAAAAATAATATTTCTTCTAAGCTGACTGTTGATGTAACGAAAAAAGAAGAAATAACGCCGGAACTTATATCAAATTCTTCTGAAAAAAGGGTTATATATGCAACATTGGAAGATGTAAAATCCAGTGAAAATAAATTAGATACAGAAGGAGAAAACTGGACAGAGTTTAGGGATATGCTAAATCAAATTACTGAGGAGGCAAACGTGGAAACATCCCTTGATTTAACTTTGGCGAAAGATATTAATGAAATCATCTCTCAACTTAAAGAAGCAATTGAAAATGCGACAGAAATCGCAGAATCAACTTCTGAAGAAGAAGCAGAGAATATTGAAGATATCGCAGGAGCTCTTCTTTCTGTATTACAGAACAATGAAAATAATGCACTAAATAGTGAACAAAATATTGAATCAGCTTTAAAAGATGTTCCTTTCGAACAAGTTTTGACTTTTGTTGATGAAACAAAAAATTCTGTTCAAGAATCAATAAAGACAGTGCTTGAAGAAGACTTAGCGACGGCTCTTGAAGATGTAGAAATATCACAAGAAGAAATTATAGAGTTTGCTGAAAATATGACTGATGAAGCAGTTGCTGACAAAGTAGCTAAAGATGTTGCGAATTCTGAATCAGAATCTCTTTTAGATGAAGAATTATTGAAAGATTTGAAAATTGAATCCATAAAAGCTGAAACAGAAGCTTCCGGTGGAGAAACTTTAATGCAAAATCAAACACCTGAAGAACACAGTGTGAGATTAATGATTAATAATGATATTGAAGCTTTTGATTTAAAATTGGAAGCTGTAAATAATACGCAAACTGCACAAAATAATTCTCAAGTAAAAACAATGGATATTAATCCAAGCAGAATTATTGATCAAATTACAAAACATCTTGAAGCTTTGCAAAATAATTCAAAAGTCAATATTGTGCTTAATCCGGAATCATTGGGTAAAGTTAATATTCAACTTTTATCAACCAAAGAAGGGCTTGCTGCTCAGTTTACGGTAACAACTCAAGAAGCACGTGATTTATTAATGAAAGGTTTGGATGGCTTGAAAGAATCTCTTGCATCGCACGGAGTAGGTGTTGATAACGTATCTGTTAAGGTTGCAGATAGCCAAAAATCAGAATACAAACAAGACTGGACGGAGCAAGAAGGCTCACGAGGCGGAAACAAGGAGCAAGAACAGCCTAATAGAGAAGAAAAGGAAAAAGGTCTGTTCGAAAAAATGATGGCTCAGAGTGCAAATGAAGAAAATGGTAATGTATAAAAATAAAGACGGGAGAAGGTTATGACATCAGTTAGTAGTGAAATTACTAATATGCAAAATCAAACAGCGTACAACAATATGTTGAGCGGTGTTAATAAAACTACTGAAGATAATGATAGCAATATGTTTTTGACATTAATGCTTCAACAGCTTCAAAATCAAGATCCGACACAGCCTACTGATAATACGGAATGGCTTGCACAATTGGCTCAATATTCATCCCTGGAACAAATGACACAGATGAATCAAGGGCTGACAGACTGTATGAGTTATTTATCAGCTATGTACAATGATATGTCGCTAAATTCAGAAATTACACAAACTCTTTCACTTATCGGTAAAGAAGTTACTCTTAAAGATCCGGAAGATGAAACAGGTAAGAAAACTATTACGGGTAAGGTTTCTGAAGCAAGTTTTGAAGACGGAACAGGAAAAGTTAAAGTTGGTGATAAATACTATTCAATCGGCAATATTATTTCT
>CAYSIO010000247.1:0-2324 GCA_964431115.1 uncultured Vampirovibrio sp. | reverse complement strand
AAAAATTTAATAACGCTTTTTGTGGTAAATTGTTACATAAGTATACAAAAAACGCTCAAATACAATAATTGAGCGCTTTTAAAATATTTATATTGTTAAGTTTTATTAAAAATTCTTACTCTTTTTAATCTCATCAGGGCGAGCAGAATTGGAAAGTATTATTTCATAATACTCATTTTTATCAATATTCACACCCATGTTTTTAGTATTAACGGTAAATTTTTTCTTATTTTTTTTAGGCTTATAAGGATTATTTGCCATAGCTAATAATCTCGTTATTTTCGCCGACTTGAACAACCGTTGGTCTATGGGTTTTAATTTCTTCTTCATTCATTTGAGCATATGTTACAATTATGATTTTATCGCCGGTCTGGACTTTACGCGCAGCAGCTCCATTTACACAAAAACATTTTGAGCCTCGCTGACCTTTTAGAGCATAAGTTTGGAATCTTTCACCATTGTTGATATCAAGAATTTCAACCTTTTCCCATTCCTGAATATTAGCTTTTTCCAAAAACTCTTCATCAATAGTGATTGAACCTACATAATTCAGGTTTGAATCAGTAATAGTTGCTCTATGTATTTTTGAGTATAAAAATTCGCGTAACATACTTATATTTCCCTCTTAAATATAATATAGCACAAAAGTATTTAGAAACCCGTCGAGTGTAAAAATTATTACAAAGCTTTAAGCTGTTATTAAAGATAAAAGGAGGTTAAAAGTGCTTGAATTATTTGTATTAGAGACCTGTCCATATTGTAAGAAGGTAATGGATTTCTTAGAAAAAGAGCATATGAAATACCGAAAAATAGATATTTCAAACAAGGAATCAGAAGATTCATTAATCCAAATCGGCGGAAAAAGACAAGTGCCATTTTTAGTTGATTCAGAAAGAAATATCCAAATGTACGAATCCGACGATATTGTTGAATATCTTAAAACCATTTGTTAGGGGTAAAGTGTAAATAAAGCCCCTTTTTGCTTACTTTTTCTTTTTAGTAAAAACCAAAGACTAAGAAGAGTACTTTGAGGCAAGCTTATAGTATTACTATAAACTTGACATTTAGACTTTGCTTGCCGATAAAAAATTCTTTTCTTTTTGCTTACTTTTTCTTTTTAGTAAAGAAAAAGTAAGAAGGAATGGGCGCACGACAAGTCGAGCGCCCATTTGAAAGGACATTTATTTTATTTCAAACTTAAGATTATAGTAAGTTCAACGCAATTTGAGGTTGTTGGTTTGCTGTTGAAAGCAATGTTGCAGTTGATTGTTGTAGAATCTGCCATTTAATGTAATTAGAAGATTCTTTAGCAACGTCAGCATCTTTAAGAGTAGAAATTGATTGAGTTAAGTTTTCTCTCTGAATATCAGTAGATTCTATTGCAGATTCCAATCTGTTCATATATGCGCCTATTTCAGTAACTCTTAAAGATATATTATCAATTGCATTATCAATATTTGTAATAAACTCACGAGCTGATTGATCGTTTCTATAGATAGCATCGCACATTTGATCTATCGTTAAGTTCTTTGCTCCATCCTTAATTGTAGCCTCATCAGCAGCGTCTTCAATATAACCGAGTTCAGCAAGCGCTGCTGCTAATGCATTATTATAATACATACCGGTATATGCAATACTACCGTCTGGATTATAAGTCGGTTTGGTACCGTCTAAAACTCTTGCTTGATATATATAGCCGTTAGCTTCATCTTCAGCATCTTTTGTGGTCAAGTCTACCATACCGCCTTCAGTTTTATTACTGTAGAAGCCCATTAATGATGTTGATTCACAACTTTCAAACAAGAATTTGTCCATTGTGATTACGCAGTTCTTATCCGAGTATAGACCTACTTGAAGATTGATATCTTCAGTTCTTGTACCATCGAGTAAGTAAGTATCATTAAACTCTGTAATCTTACAAAGACGATTGATTTCTTCCATACGTTGAACTACTTCGATTTTAATAGCATTCAATGATGCTGAACCGTAAGTACCGTTCGCAGCTTGCATCGTCAAATCACGAATTCTTTGTAAATATTCGTTCAAGATATCTAACACACCTTCTTGTGTTGTTAACATATCTAAGCCCATAGAGGCATTGGTTTCGATGATATCAAAGCCATTAACTTTAGCTTGCATACCTTCTACTACAGAATAACCTGCAGCGTCATCCTTACCAGAGTTTATCTTGAAACCGGTAGATAATCTCTCCATTGCTGTGTTCATTCCAGCTGTAGCATCTCGTAGATACTTCTGGGCAATTAGGTATGACAAATTCGTGTTAATTGTAATTGTTGAAGTTGACCCCATAATATTTGTTCCTT
>CAYSIO010000246.1:0-2330 GCA_964431115.1 uncultured Vampirovibrio sp. | reverse complement strand
ATTGGGCTGAAAAAATAATAGAAAAAGATGTGTGTTTATTTGATACAAAGTTTGGGAAATGGTTACGTAAAAGACTTGGTATTGAAGAAATTGATAGAATGAGAAGTTCTGTTAAAAGCATATACCATACAGATAAAAACCCAAATTATGTAGAAGCTAAAGTTTTTAAATCTAAAAATCTATTTGGTGATTTAACAGCTCGAGCACTTACCAGAACAAGCAAATATGGAGCTTATGCTCTTACAGGACTGGGAGCCTTGCATGCTACGCATGAGATTATAGATGGCGAAGATGTTATAAAAGCAGTTGGACAAACTGTTGCAGAAGTTGGAACAACATTAGTAGGAACAGGATATCTTGGCGCAATAGGATACAAACATTATGGTCCACTTGGTTCCTTAGTTGGCATAGGAATTGGATCTCTCATTGGGTCAGAAGTCCCTGAATTATTTTTCAAGCATAGAACGAAAAATAATTATTAATTGCTAAAAATGAGGCGGTAGGAAGCCTTTAATATATTCTAAAGACCGCTCTATATCTTCTCTTTTATATGATAGTAATTCTTTTATAGCTTCTATAGTATCTATAGCATCCTGTGGTGACAATTTTTTCCAACAAACCTTCATTTCAATTTGAGTTAATAACTCTCCTGATAACCCAATACCTTGTTTAATGTCTTCTTTCGCCCATTGGTAATATTTTTGATTAACAGCTTTAAAACTATTTTGACTTTGATTGATTGGTGATATTAGCATTTACAATACTCCTTGAAAGAATTATAGCATAAAATTTAATGATTAGAGATTTAATTGTCGATTTGGATACAAAAGATTTAGAACCGATTTATTATTTAGTACATCATCTTGATGATTTGTCAGCAAAATTCGGCAAAACAAGTGTTGCAATGTTAAATTAACAGAGTATAATTAGTTTATAAACATATAAGTACGTAAAAGGATGTGTGTTGTTATGATTAAGGTGAAAAACGTTAAGTTGATATCTTTACCGTTAATTTGCGGAGGTTTTATGGGAATAAATCATATTAATAATAGAGCAAAAATAAATCCAAATGAGTTAAAATATATTCCTGAGAATAAAAAAGGAGAAAATTTTGTTTCTCAAGATAAAAAGTTATTAGAGGAGCTTAATAAAATGAGTATGATTAACAACGTGAATATTTCTAAAAAAGATTTTGAACTTAACCTTTCAATGGAAGAGCTTCAAAAACGCACACATAAGGATTACTTAACAACTAAAAAAATGTTAGCTGTAGATGCTCCTGAGTATTTAGAACTTGCAGAAGGTGATAAAGAAGCGCTTAAGCATTTAGTTAAAGCAGCGGTAGTTTTAGATAAAATCAATATGCAACTTGATAACCCGAATAACTTACCTTTTAAAGAATACCTAGAAAAAGAAATTGCCAAAGGTAATGAACAAGCACGTCTTACAAAAATTCTTTTTGACGCACAAAAAGGTGCTTGCGCGCTTGATAGAGAATCTCATATGATAGAATTGGCAAAAGGGGTTAGTGAGCGTGCAGGAAAAGGTGTTTATCCCCAAGATTTGGAAAAAGACGAATTTCACGCAATCCTAATTAAAATGTTAAAAGGGGGTAAATATAAGGAAGTTGAGAAGATTCTTAATCAACGTTCTGTGGTAGAAAGAAACGGCGATGGGTTAATTGCTATTGATTATATTGATAAATTTAAAGAAGATTTTGCTTATATGGCAGATGAATTGGAAAAAGCGGCTGAAGTCTCAACAAACGCTGATTTCAATGAGTTTTTGAAACTTCAAGCTAAAGCTTTGAGAACTGCAGACCCAATGCTTGATGCTTATGCTGATAAAAAATGGGCAACTTTACAAGATACTCCGTTAGAATTCACAATCACTCGTGAAAACTACTCTGATGAAATGACAGAAACTGTTGTTGAAAATCCTGAATTAAAAGCGCTTCTTGACGAAGCAGGTATTGTTCCTGTTGCGAAAGACTTTTTAGGCGGAAGAGTTGGTATTATTAACAAAAAAGGCACAGATGCAATATTAGGTGTAAAAAATTATTTACCCCTAATGGCAAAGAATATGCCTTTTAATAACGAATATGAACAAAACATTTCACCTGAAGGTGATTCAAAACAAACAATGGTTGATGCAGATTTAGTTGCAGTAACGGGAGACGTTGGGGAATTCCGTGCAGGTATAACTTTGGCAGAGAATCTTCCGAATGACGACAAGTGGTCAATCACAAAACTTGATGGCGGAAGAAGAAATGTTTACCACAGACAAGTTCGTTTGATTACTTCAGAAGATGCTAAAGAAAAAATGCAAAA
>CAYSIO010000245.1:0-2339 GCA_964431115.1 uncultured Vampirovibrio sp. | reverse complement strand
GGATGGGATATTTCAAGACTTGTTAAAATGGATAAAGATATCTTAAGAATCGCTATTACTGAGCTTCTTTATGTCAAAGGTGCACCTCTAAAAGTTGTCTGTGATGAAGCAGTAGAATTAGCTAAAAAATATTCAACAGAAGATTCTTCATCTTTTGTGAACGGTATCTTGGCAAAAGTTATTGTCGAAAACAGCTTAAAATAAGGATTTGAAATGGACGAGAGCAAAATATTTGAAATAAAAAACGCGAAGTTTTATCTTCCAAATTATCCTATAGATTCTATTTCTCAATGCATGGTCGGTCCAAGAGATTATTGGGATCGTATGGCTTTAAATTTAATTGATAAATATCTTTCAGACGGAGCAGTAATTCTTGATATCGGAGCAAATGTCGGAAGTCATACCGTGTATTGGGCTCTTGAAAGAAAAGCAAAAAAAATATATTCGTTTGAACCTTTAGAACAGACTTTTGAAGTACTTACTAAGAATATTGAATTAAATAATTTACAAGATGTGGTAACAATATCTAACAAAGGTCTATCAAATGAAAATTGCAAGGCTAAAGTTCGTATTTTTTGGGAACGAAATGTCGGCGGGACTTCTTTTATGAAAGATCAGAATGGCGAATATGATTTTGTAACTCTTGATTCATTAAATATTCCTGAAAAGATTGATTTAATAAAAATCGATGTAGAAGGGCACGAGATTGAAGTACTTGAAGGCGCTCGCGAAACGTTTTATCGTAATAAACCTGTTGTAGTTATTGAAACCTTTGATAAAAAAGAGCAAGTCTCAGATTTCTTTTTCTCACTCGGATATGAATTAGTAGATACTATTAGAGAAGGTGAAGATTATATTTTTAAATATAATGAAACAGATTCTTTGTGTAGGTAAATATGTTTAATTTTTTTGACAAACTTAAATCCACTGTCTCTAAAACAACTCAAGCTCTTGTGAGTAATGTTGTCGATACAATTGCAAAAGAAGAGGAATTTTCTGATTTTGTACTTGATGACATGGAAGATCTTCTTATTAGTGCAGATATTGGCGTTAATTATGCCGCCGAGTTAACAGACAAATTACGTAAGCAAAATAAAATTAAGCCTTCACAAGTAAAAGAATTTCTTCATTCGGAATTTATAAAAATTCTAAATGAAGCCGGTTCTAGCGAACTGAATTACAAGAACAACGAATTAAATATTTATTTCGTTGCGGGTGTCAATGGTGCCGGAAAAACAACCCTAATCGGTAAAATGGCTTATATGTTTAAACAACAAGGAAAAAGAGTACTCATCGCAGCAGGTGACACATTCCGTGCTGCAGCTGAAGAACAAGCTGATATATGGTCAAAACGTTCGGGTGCTGATATCGTTCGTAGAGACAAAGCAGACCCGGCATCCGTTGTTTATGAATCCATTCAAAAAGCAAAGAACGAAGGATATGACGTTATTCTTGTAGACACCGCAGGAAGATTACAGAATAAGTTTAACCTGATGGAAGAGCTAACTAAAATTAAAGCAGTCATTGATAAAAACGCACCTGAATCTTTACGCGAAAGCTTGTTAGTGATTGATGCCAATACCGGACAAAACGGTCTGCAACAAGCTCGAGTTTTTAAAGAATGTGTAAATTTAACCGCAGTTGCTTTAACAAAATTAGACGGCTCTGCCAAAGGTGCAATTGTTCTTGCTATAGCAAAAGACTTAGGTCTGCCTGTAAAACTCGTTGGTGTCGGCGAAAAAATGGAAGACTTAAAACCATTTGATTCAAAAGAATTTATTAATGCATTATTTATATAAAAAAAGAGGCTTTCGCCTCTTTTTTTTTCTTATAACTTCCAACTATTTAAATATTCTTCTTGTTCAGGAGTCAGAGTATCAATTGAAATACCCATTGAATCAAGTTTCAATCTTGCAATATCTAAGTCTACGCTTTCAGGTAATGTGTACAATTTTTTTTCTAATTTACCTCTGTTTTTAACGATAAATTCAATACCTAACGCTTGGTTTGCAAAACTCATATCCATAACGCTTGCAGGATGACCTTCCGCTGCAACCAGGTTGACTAATCTTCCTTCTGCAAGCACATAAACAGATTTGCCGTTAGTTAATTTGTACTCATCCAAGAACGGTCTGATTCTTTTTATTTCTACGGTATGAGATTTCAAATCCGGAACATTTACTTCATGATCAAAGTGACCGGCATTAGCCAAAAAAGCCCCGTCTTTCATATCCATAATATGTGGAATATCAACAACGTGTTTATCACCGGTAACTGTTAAGAAGATATCTCCTTCTTTTGCAGCTTCTGCAATCGGCATAACTCTATAACCTTCCATA
>CAYSIO010000244.1:0-2381 GCA_964431115.1 uncultured Vampirovibrio sp. | reverse complement strand
GCAAAACCGATTATTCTTCTTGAAGGTATGTTAGTATTACATTATCCTGAAATTAGAGCAATACTAGACAAATCTATATATATAGATTGTCCTGAAATAGTTAGACTACAAAGAATGGTAGAGCGTGATGTAACTGAAAGGGGTAGAACAACAGAATGGGTAATTGAACAATATAATAGGGATATGAAACCTATGCATGATAAATTTGTTGAGCCTCAAAAGCAACTAAGCAGAGAGTTTTTTGAAAGTTTTAGAGCTCAAGCAATTTATTCCCCTTCATTTATGGCAAAGCGAAAGCTTTTAGAACATCCGTTCTACAATATGAATAACTATGTTCCAAAACCTGTTGCAGATGAAAAACTCGTTAGCCAAATTAAAAAATTTATAAAACCAAACGGAAACCGTCCTTTCAAGAAAGAAAAGGATATTTATGCTCTTATAGATGGGTTTAGAAATAACGAAGTAAGAGATTTTCAATTTATGGCATTGTATTCTTTGATTGCAAATCCATTGTTTGAAAAAGGTAAGCATATTGTCAAATTAATTTCTCAAATTAATACAACTGAAAGAGGCGAATTGTTTATAGACCAAATCAATACGCTTTGCGAAAAACATCCCGACTTAACGGCAGAAGAATTGGTTGCAATAATCCCGAGACTTACAAAAGAAAAACTTGATATCCAAAAAGATTTTATAGAAAAGATATACTTAAATACACAAGAGAAAAGGAAACCCGAAACTTTGGGAATTTTCTCTGAACTCTTATCTTCGATTGAAGACAGAGCCGTTGCAAATTTACAATTAGATTTTTTCAATAATTTAATGAAATATAAAGACACTTCTCAGTTTACGGCAATATCGCTTGTCATGAACATAGATAACCGAAAACAAGGTGTAGTAAAACAAAAAACAATTATTGATTTAATCGAAAAAGGATTTAAGCCGGAAGATTTAGTAATCTTAATACCAAAAATAAAAGATGCACCAACTTCTAAATTGTGTAATAAAATGGCAGATTATTTCCTACACGAAATTAATTTAGACAGTGCTATTGCTGCAAAAATAATGTGTAACATTCCGGATGAAACTATTTTCAATTTACATAAAAATATTATTGAAGAAGCAACAAAACTTCGAGAGTATAAAGGAGAAGATTTGTTAAAAACTCTTGGAGATATTCAAAGCCCTGAAACAGCTGATTTAAAAATGGCTGTAATAAATGAGCTTGCACAGATTGAAAAATTTGACGCTCACGATATAACTCACATTGTTACTAATGTAGATACCGTCTACGGTGCCGAAATAAAAGTTAAAACCGCAAAAAAATTAGCTGAAATAGATTCATTAAAGGGTAGTCATATCGGCTATATTATTGCAGGTTGCCATAATGAAGACAGCGCGAGGGTAAAATGTAAAGCCGCAGAAGAACTAATCAAAATTCCGGGTATGACAGGTGATGCTATTTCTCATATAGTTTCAAGATTATTAGAAGAAGAAACTGCTAATATTCAAATCGAAGCAGTAAAAGATTTGATAACATACGAAAAATTTACTCCGATTGAAATAGCAAAAATTGTACGAGGAATGAGAAATATAGACTTCCAAAAAGCTAAGTTTAATGCTCTAAATCATCTATTAAAACATCGCCAACTGGATAATTCATCTTTAGTAAAAATATTAAATAAGATTAACGGCGAAAGCAAAGATAAATATTTATTGGATGCAATTGACAGAATGACTGAAAATCCGGAATTTACACCGGAAGATATTACTAGAATTGCAACGACACTTGTGATTAATAAACATACTTACAAAGAGCTAATTGATTACTTTGCCGATATCCCGAGACATATTAAAGACGAAATTAATGATTATTCAATAGTACAAGATTTTTATCCGTTCAGAAATAAAACATACCCGAACAGAACTGAACGAAAAGCTTATATAAATGCGTTAATCAAACATAACACGGCAATCTTTGAGAATGGGACGGAAGATAGCGGACTTGCGTTGTTATTCCCGTTTTTACCGACAAATAACGAAGAATTCTGTCAAGTATTACCGATTCTGGCTACTTCTGTGGGAAAAGATACAATAAAAATGTCTAATTCTATGCGAAAAGCCATCAAAGAAGTTCCGCAAGTTCTGGAAAAATTATACGACTCTAACGGCGAGTTCTTAAAAATTAATTTCGAAAACGTAGAAAATCCTCCTACGCTAAAATATAATTTAGCGCTTTTCAAAAATGATATTTTGGAGATATTAAAAGATTGTCCACCGTTAAACAGAGAACAAATTACGGACCAATTCGGGTTTGTAATATCACAGAACAAAGAAAGCAAAAAAAATATAATAATCGGCTATCCTCACAGACCTAAAAC
>CAYSIO010000243.1:0-2384 GCA_964431115.1 uncultured Vampirovibrio sp. | reverse complement strand
GGTGTGTGAGAGTTAGGCTAGGTGCGGGATAGCACGTAGCCTAACTCGAAACCGTTCCCTTGAGTTTGCGAGAAAAACGACAGTTTTTCCGCAAACTCATTAATCTTCAAGTCGTGAAAAATCTATCTTAGGTGAAGTTTTTCTTACCAATTCAGATGCGACAAGAGCAGTAAGCGGTACGCAAATTACTATTGCACAACTGCCGATTAACGCAGAAGATATTTCTGTTACAACTTGATTTAAGTTAATAAATTTTTGAAAATCAATGTTAGAAGCCAATAAAAGAAGCGGTAAAGAAGCTCCTAAATAAACCAGAATCAAAGTATTCGCCATTGTTCCTATGATATCTCTGCCGACGTTCATCCCACATGTGAATAATTCTTTTACAGTTTTAGTATTATCTACTGTATAAATTTCGTTAATTGTACTTGCAATAGACATTGCAACATCCATAACAGCTCCTAATGTTGCAAGAATCATTGTTGAAACAGCTATTGATACAAAATTGAGTTCAGGATGTGCTGCGTATAAAAATACAGAATTTTCATTACTAAACCCGCTTAGCGAAGCACATTTTACTGTTATTACAGATAAAATCCCCGCAAAAATAATACTTAGTGTGCATCCCAAAGTCGCTGACGTGCTCTTTTTATTAAAACCGCCAACCAAGTACATCGTTACAGCCGTTGATAATAAGCATATAATAATGGTTGCTATTATAGGATTTATCCCAAAAAGAATTAGCGGGGATAATACATTAAAAATCAGAATACAAGTAATTACGATTGATACAAGGCTATATAGTCCTTTTTTCCTTCCGACATAAATGAGCAGGCCGCAAAATAAGAGTGATAATATTAGCAAAACTCCGGAACGTTCTATATCAGCGATAGAGAAAATTTTACCATTTTGGGTATCTTCAACGTGTAAAAGAACTTTTGTTCCTTTTTTGAGTTTTATATCATAGTGAGGGTTTCCTGTTAACACGTTTTCCAGTATAAGCTTTTGATTATTATTCTCCCCACCGATAAGTTTTAGCATAACTTCTTGTTTAGCTTGAACCAAATCGTTTCCTTCTTCTATATATTTAACACTTTGAACAACAGCCCTTTGTGCAGGCAAAATTTCAGGTTCTTGTTCAAAAGCCAAAATACTTGTAGTTGATATTAAAAACGAAATAAATAAAGTTAAAAACTTTTTCATACAATATCCTTAAAAATCAAATAGAGTTTTTTGTTCGGAAGGTTGTTTTAAACCTAAGTGGCGATAGCCTTCAGGTGAGACTTTTCTGCCACGAGGAGTTCTTTGCAAAAATCCTGCTTGTAATAAATACGGCTCGCAAACGTCTTCAATAGTTCTTACATCTTCGCTCAAAGCTGCCGCAATTGTCTCAACCCCGACCGGACCGCCATCATATTTTTCAATAATTAGATTTAAAAGAGCTCTGTCTGTTGTATCTAATCCAAACTCATCAATCTTAAGAATATCAAGAGATTCGTTAGCTACACGCTCGTCAATCAGCCCGTCATATTTGACTAATGCAAAGTCTGCGACTCTTTTTACAAGTCTATTTGCAATACGCGGCGTACCTCTTGAGCGAACTGCGATAGCTTTTGCGCCTTCTTTTGTAATTTGTATTTCAAGAATTTTTGCGGTTCTTTCAACAACTTGTGCAAGTTCTTCTATTGTATAGAATTCTAAACGGTGAATCATCCCGAATCTGTCGCGAAGAGGGCTTGAAAGATCGCCGGCTTTAGTCGTTGCGCCGATTAATGTGAATTTAGGGATTGGAACTCTCAATGTCTTAGCCGTTTGAGATTTACCGGTTGTCATATCTAGGGTAAAATCTTCCATTGCAGGATATAGAATTTCTTCTGCGACTTTATTTAACCTATGGATTTCATCAATGAAAAGAATTTCTCCACCTTTAAGTGACATCAAAATCCCAATAATATCACGAGGTCGTTCTAGAGCCGGAGCTGATGTGATTTTAATCTCAACGCCCATTTGTGATGCTATAACTCCGGCTATTGTTGTTTTTCCTAGTCCCGGAGGACCATAGAACAACATATGATCAAGAGGTTTTTCTCTTAATCGCGCAGCTTCAAGCGTAACTTTTAGAGTTTCTTTCAGCTCAGACTGTCCGATATAACTATCAAAATCTTTTGGACGTATAGAGTTCTCAAAAGTTTTGTCATACTCAATAGACTCCGATTTAATAATCGGGTTTTTAACCCCACTCCTTTTAAAAGTTTTATCATCGTCAGATATAATCGCCATAGCTAAATTTTAACACAAAAGGGATAAAGTGGTAAAGGGGTAAGGGGTAGGGGTAAATGTATTTGGCTTGGCGTTGTGACCACAAGTTTGCAGTCATTCTGAGG
>CAYSIO010000242.1:0-2414 GCA_964431115.1 uncultured Vampirovibrio sp. | reverse complement strand
TCTCTTTCCATCATGGAATTAAAACCAAAAGCGTCAAGAATACCATAACGAGGATTCACTACAACAGCCAAAAATTGCAATGTTTTATCAGCTCTTATTCTTGAGAAAATTATCGCCAAATTTCCATGTCCGTCAGGGAATGAAATATAAGACTTATAAGGTTTTGATTCTTTTAGAATCTCCTTATAAAACTCAACCGTATTATCAACTCTTATACCTGCAAGCTTCAACTCAGATAGAGCTTTATTAATCTTTGCTTGAATTGTTTCATTAACATATTTTTTAGCATTATCTAAAGCATGATATGCAAGCTGAGACTTTGTTCTTGCTAATATATCAAGCGCAACATCTCCGACTTCGGTTTCCATATAAAATAGAAAGACGGGAATCACAATGTTGGCCAATGCGTCATTTGCATAATCATCTTCCAATGACTTGATAAGAAGAATCTTATCGTCATCCGTAAGCGCATTTAAAAAATCCATAAAATCGATTTGAGCTTCCGGATTCATAATAGCTGTTTCTAAAAGCTCTTTTGTTTCCTTATTAATAAGCTCATTAAACTTTTCAAAATAACCGCTGATTACTTCGTAATCAATTTTATTTCCTAAATCTTTAAGCATATTAAAAGCAATCATTTTGACATGCTCATTGTATTCAGGGCTTTTTATAACATTCCATAATTCGTCATTAAGAGTATCTTTTTCAATAAGCTCTGTCATAAGCCAACATACTAAAAGGGATTTATGTTCATCCGCATTCAACAGTTCTCTAATTAAAACATCTAAAACAGTTTTTTTATCCTCTATCAATTTCAAATCTGTCAATAATGACGGATCAGGCATTATTGCACTTGATAGCGCCCTTAAAGTAGCTAACACTTCTGCTTTAATTTGTATTTTGTTCATGCAAACCCTTCCAATTCAAATCTTGGCACAAAGCCCTTAAAAAACTCTTCTCTTATACTAATTTTAACTCAAATCTGCTCGTTTGTAAATTAGTGCAACGCTTCAAGCGCAGCTAGTTTCATAATATTAAAATCAGGAGTTTTTCCTGTCCAGATTTCTATTGCACGCTGAGCTTGATAAATCAGCATATCTAAACCGCCAATTGTACGCAAGCCTCGTTTTTCAGCTTCTTTTATCAAAATAGTTTTAATCGGATTATAGACAATATCATAAATTATCGTATTAGGATTCAGCGAATTGAAATCTTTTGGCTCCAAAGGCATTTCATCAGCCATATAACCCTTCATTCCAATAGGAGTCGCATTTACTATAATAGCAGAATCTGCCAAAGAACGAATATTCTGAATCTGATAGACATTAAACTCAACCTCAGGAAACTTCGCTCTGACATAATCCAACGTTTGGCGAGAGTTAATAATATTTCTTGTATAAAAATCTATATATTTGATTCCCCTTTCAGCAAGTCCGACAACAGCTGCACGCGAAGCTCCGCCGGTACCTAAGATACTTGCTCTTTGACCTTGAAGGTTTACATCAGCAGGAATCGCTTTTTTAAAGCCGTAAATATCGGTGTTATAACCGATAAAACTTCTATCTTCAAGAATTTTTACCGTGTTAACACAGCCTGCAATATT
Organism: uncultured Vampirovibrio sp.; assembly: GCA_964431115.1. GTDB lineage: Bacteria > Cyanobacteriota > Vampirovibrionia > Gastranaerophilales > Gastranaerophilaceae > CAG-196. The sequence continues at coordinate 811 of CAYSIO010000242.1, read as the reverse complement.
TGCATAATCATCAATATCGTCCAAAAACAAAGACATCGGAACTTTAAGGGGGATTGTTACATTAAACCCTTGATAGCTGTTAGTTTTTAGATACTTGATTCTCTGTATCAGATCTTCCGGAGGAGTCTCTAGTACATCATAAGAACCTTCAAGACCAAGACTTTCAAACCCGGCTTTCTGAATTGCTGCCGAAATTGAATGTGTCAAAGGATAACCTATTATACCAAGTTTGTACATAAAACTTCCCTCCTGCTAACTTGATTATACAGGAATAAAAAAGTTTTGAGAAGGGGTAAGGGGGGAGGGGGGTAAATGTATTGAGCTTGTTGGTGTGACTACAGGCTTGTAAGACGAGCGTAAAAGGGGTAAATAAATTGGGCTTGTAAGCGCAACTACAGGCTTGTAAGACGAGCGTAAAAGGGGTAAATGTATTTGAGCTTGTAGGTGTGACTACAAGTGTGGAGTCATTCTGAGCGAATGCGAAGAATCCAGAGGAACTAGAAGTAAGGCTACAAGCATTTTGACTGGGTCCTTCACTGCGTTCGCAATGACGTGGTGTATTTGTTGATACTGTGCCAAGCTTATGCGATTGCGCATCAAGTGCGCAATGACGTACACTCTTGGTCACTTGGTCACTGAGTTCTTGGTCACTTCTACAGTCATTCTGAGCGAATGCGAAGAATCTCTATAACTGTTTAAGAGACTCTTCACTGCGTTCAGTGTGACGCAACATCACCCTCTCCTTAGGGAGAGGGCTGGGGTGAGGGGGCAATTAAAATAAGTTTCAAACCCTCTCTGTCACTTCGTGACA
>CAYSIO010000241.1:0-2419 GCA_964431115.1 uncultured Vampirovibrio sp. | reverse complement strand
GATTGATAAAATTTTAGATTTCTCTAAACTAAAAGAAAAAAATGAATATTTTATTGAAGAAGAGCTTGTAGATATTGCAAAGTCAATGCGAACTTTCCGTATTGTAAGAAACTTTTTGAAGGAAAACTTACCGCAAGACGCAATTCTCAATTTGATTTCTGAAAATATCTTTACCGACAAAGAATTAGAAGACAAAATTTTTGATACTTTTGATGATAATTTTATTGTACGAGCAGATGTCAACCCTGAGCTACACGGACTTTATTCATCATTGAAAGATACAGAAGCTGCGCTAAAAGAAAAAGTTCGAGAGCTGATGAATTCAACCGAATTCCAATCACATTTGCAAGAAAATATCTATACAATGCGTGATGATAGAATAGTTTTCCAAGTAAAAGCTTCATCTAAAAGCAAAGTATCGGGCATCGTTCACGATGTCTCTGCTACAAACAGGACTTTTTATATTGAACCTTCTCAGATTGTTCCTATTAATAACAAGATTAGAGAAGTAAAGTCAAAAATCTACGCGGAAATTATTAGAATTTTAACAGCTTTGAGTAACGATGTAAGACGAGATATTGAAAGCTTGATTTCTGCAGAGAAACTTGTAGCCGAAGTTGATTTCCATTTCGCAAAAGCTCGTTATGCCGTGAAAATCCAAGCTGTTGAACCTGAGGTGAATGCAGAAAAGACTGTCAAAATTGATTTAATGCGTCATCCGCTTTTGATTGGACGAGTTGAAAACATCGTGGAAAATGATTTTTTGATTGGGAATGATTATAAATCAATAATTATAACCGGCTCAAATACCGGAGGAAAAACAGTTGCGCTAAAAACTGTCGGCTTGTTTATCTTAATGATGAAATCAGGTTTATTTTTACCTTGTGCAGAAGCTCATATTTATCCTTATGAAAAAATCCTTGCGGATATTGGTGATGAACAAAGTATTTTGCAAAGCTTATCAACTTTTTCGTCTCATATGAAAAACGTTATTACTATTCTAAATCAAGCAAATTCAGAAACTTTTGTACTTATTGATGAATTATGCGCAGGAACTGATCCTCAAGAGGGCGCAATCTTGGCAGAAGTTATTTTGAAAGATTTAGCAAACAAAAAAGCGACTTCCGTAATTACAACTCACTATGGAGAATTAAAGACTTTAGAATTCTCAGATTCTTATTTCAAAAACGCTTCAGTTGAGTTTGATTCAGAATCTTTGAAACCTACTTATAAACTAATTATAGGAATTCCGGGTCTAAGTAATGCCGTTTCAATTTCTGCAAACTTAGGCTTGCCTGAGGATTTGGTGTGGGAAGCTAAACAACTTCTTATAACACAACGTGATCCGTCTGCGCTTGCGGTGGAACGATTGCAAGATACTCAGCAAAGGCTTGATATTAATTTAAAAGAGGCTGAAGCTTTGAATGCTGAGGCAGAAGAGCTAAAACATCATTATGAAAAAGAATTATCACAACATAAAAAAGACAAGAAAAAGCAGATAAAATTCATTAAGGATAGATTTGAATCTCAATTAGAAGTTGCGAAAGATGAAATTAAAGAGATTCTAGATGAATTAAGACAAGAAAAATCCGAAAAAATTGCTCGTCGTTCATATGCAAGACTTGCTAAACTTGAACAAGGCTTTAGAGAAGATTTGCATTCTCAAGAAGAAAAAGAAACGTATGAAGAGCTTGATTGGTCAGGGGTAAATGTAAATGATAAAGTTATGTTAAAAGATTTGAACCAAGAAGTAACAGTGCTTTCTATGCCGGATAAAAATGGAAATTTGTTTATACAAATGGGAATGATTAAGACAAAAATTAAATCTGATAAATTGGCAGTGTTTAATAAAGAAATGGCCAAGAAAACAGTTTTACCAAACTATCAGAAAGAATCATTTACTCTAAAAAAATATAATGTATCGAGCACTTTAGACTTGAGAGGTAAACGCGTAGAAGAGGCTTTGGATGAGCTTGAGGGGTACTTAGATGAAGCAAGCTTAGCGAATCTAACTCCTGTATATATTATTCACGGTCACGGAACCGGAGCGTTGAAAGCTGCTGTGAGAGAATTTGTCTCTACTTCTCCTTATGTTGCAAAACACCGTATAGGTGAAGAGGCTGAAGGCGGCGATGGTGTTTGTGTAATTGATATTAAGTAACATTTCTTAATAATCCTTATTATCGAAAAAGCTTGTTATTAGTGGTTTTGCGCTATATATTGTAAATTTATGTAACAATTTACCACAAAAAGCGTTATTAAATTTTTTAACGTGGAATTAAAAAAATATAGGAAGTATAATGGAAACATTAAGGATATGATGTCGACATTAAGAAGCAGAGCAAAATTGAATATAGACAGTGCTCAAGGTTTCAGTGACCAAGTGATCAAGAGCTATTCCTTCCCCAGCGGGGGAAGG
>CAYSIO010000240.1:0-2425 GCA_964431115.1 uncultured Vampirovibrio sp. | reverse complement strand
TTTGAATTACCTCAAAATCAAAAAAGGCTCAAAGTCGGAAGTTTTAAGGTTTCTTGCTATCAGAGAATTTCAGCGTTTAAAAGTTGTTATTTTGACCGTTTCCGACTTCTTCCGACTAAAATTTTTCAGGTAATCCAAAGTGAGTTTTCTAAAACTAACTGTAAATTATATCGGTCTAATTTTATATACCCAAGTAGGAAGTTTTTGTGAGAATTTTTCCTAGAGTTTGAGAGTTTTTATATTCAAATGCTGTTTAAATTGCGTTTAAAAGATGTTTAAAAAGGTTTTATAAATAAAAATGCATTTACAAAATATAATTTTCTGACACAAAACAACACATTTCCCTCGAAATGACTTCCAATTTGAGAGAATCTAATCTAACATACAGAAGCCTTAAAGGAGGTTTTTGTATGACAAACAAAATATTAAACAACATAGACACAAAAGAGGTTTGGATTGATGTTGAAACTGTTGCCAAATTAAAAGACATAACAAAAAGAGCTGTTAGGCTTTCATTATCCAATGACAGATACGAATACAAAGTCGAAACTGTTAAAGGTGGCAAAACATATAAAATCAAATTAAGTTCTTTAGAAGAAAACTTCCAAGTTAAATATATTCAAGAATATTATAACGATTTCAAAACTGTAGATAATGAAATAATTGAATTAAGTAATTTTAATATCAAACAAGAAAAACTTATTTCTGAATCTCAAAAGAAAATTGCGCTTGCGAAATATGATTTGATTTCTTGTTGGTTGAATTACAGAAAAGATTTTAAAAAGCAAAAATTTGCAACCGGTTCTAACCCTGATAAGCAATTTTTAGAATTGTATAATACAGGAATTTTACATGAAGAGATTTTTAAAATAATAGGTAAAACCTCAATCGGTTCTCTTTATCGTTGGCGAGCCTTATTAACATATAATTCAGACTGGACAGCATTAGTCGGACAATACAAATATTCAACAAGAAAAGAATATAATACAACCTTAAATGAAGAACAGATTAAAATATTTTTGAAGATTTTATTGTCGCCAAACTCTTTTTCAATAGGAAAATCAATCAGCCTAACAAAGCATATTTTAAAAGAGCGAGGTTATGAAATCTTGCCTAAAGATGTTACTTTTAGACGTTATGCTGTTTGGTTTAGGGATAATAATTATGATAAATGGATACTTGCGCGTGAAGGTCAAAAGGCTTTAAAGGATAAGGTTGAACCTTATATCGTAAGAAACGCCTCTTTGTTAAAACCGGGGCAAGTACTAATAGCCGACGGGCATACCTTGAATTTTCAAGTAATAAATCCTTTCACCGGGAAACCCTGCAGAGCTACTTTATTAGGCTTTTTAGATTGGAAATCAGGCGGGCTTGTCGGTTATGACATTATGCTTGAAGAATGCACGCAAAACATAGCTTCTGCTTTAAGAAATGCGATTTTGAAAATGGATCACATTCCTGAATATGTTTATCAAGATAACGGTAGAGCTTTTAAAAGCAAGTTTTTCAATGGGGATAAGAAGTTCGAGGAACTAGGTTTCACTGGTGTTTATGAAAAATTAGGAATAAAACCAGTTTATGCAACTCCATATAACGCTCGAGCAAAAGTAATCGAGCGTTTCTTTTTGGATTTTCAAGAAGGTTTTGAAAAACTTATGCCAAGCTACATTGGAACAAGTATAGAAAATAAACCTGCATATTTAAAAAGAAATGAAAAATTGCATAAGCAAATTCATGAGCAAAATAGCTTTACCCCGACCATAGAGCAGGCAATTAAACTAATCGACAAATGGCTTGAATTTAAGCATTCGCAGACTTGTCCAAATGATAAGACTAAAACTATAAAAGAGGTTTTAGAGGAAGTTGAAAAACAAAATATTGTTGAAGAAAAGCTGGATGATTTAATGATGGCAATGGAGATTAAAAATATTGGTCGAAACGGAATTCGCTTTTTAAAATCAGATTATTTTGACGAGGCTTTATACGGAATAAAAGAGAAAGCAATTATTAAATATAGCCTGTTTGATTTGAGTTATATCAAGGTTTATAGCCTTAAAGGTGAGTTTATCTGCAAGGCAAATCGAGTTACATCAACGCACCCATTGGCAAATCAAATGGGCAATATTAAAGACATTGAAGATTACAAACACAAAATCGAAAAGCAAGCAAAATTGAGAAGAAAAACAATTAAAGCAGTCAAAGAACATTTTAGGCTTGAAGATATTGAACTGATTGAAAAAGAGTTGATTGAAATACCTCAAAAAGAAGAAGTTATTGAAGTTAAGCCAATCGTAACTAAAGAGCAAAAATTTATACCAAAGCTCAAAACCTCAATCGTTAGCAGACCGATATTTACTAATAATTTTGAACGCTACGAGTGGCATATGCAAAATGGCTGCATAGGAAATGACGACCGAGAATGGCT
>CAYSIO010000239.1:0-2465 GCA_964431115.1 uncultured Vampirovibrio sp. | reverse complement strand
TCAACCATTACAACTGCATATCTGGGAGCAATAGGCTCAAAAGCCGGTCCTTTAGGAACACTTGGTAGCTTGACACTGGCTAATTACGTCAATGATAAAATAAAAGAAGTTATTGATTAGGTAAAGTTTTTTTCATTTCTTTAATTATACTGTCAATAACTTTAATAGAGTTTTGAGCTAATGGTTTTATAGCTTCTAGGGTATCAATTGCATCTTGTGTCTTTATTAAACCTAATATTTCAGTATTACTAATAGTCCTTATAAGATGTCCTTGGTTGTGGTATGGTTTATACTGAAGATACGTATTAATCGCTTTATCCAAGAACTTTTTATTCACCGCTTTGTGTGAAATCTGATTATTTGAATTATTGATTGGTAGGATTTTCATACACACTCCGTAATCATTTATAAATCTATTGTAACATAAAAAATATTCTTCTATTACAACGGCATATTTAGGAGCAATAGGCTCAAAAGCCGGTCCTTTAGGAACACTTGGTAGCTTGACATTGGCTAATTATGTCAGTGATAAAATTGAAGAAGCTATTGCTTAGGTAAACCTTTTTTCATTTCTTTAATCATGTTGTCAATAACTTCAATAGAATTTTGTGCTAATGGTTTTATAGCTTCTAGGGTATCAATTGCATCTTGATATGATATTAAGTGATATGCAGCTTCTATACTAATCATTGTTAATAAATGACCTTGATTGTGATACGGTTTATAACAAAGATATTCTTGAATCGCTTTATCCAAAAACTTTTTATTCACCGCTTTGTGTGAAATCTGATTATTTGAATTGTTGATCGGTATAATTTTCATACACACTCCAAGTATATTTATAGTTTTAAATTAACATAAAATATTTTAGGTTTATAAGAAAAAATAAAATAACATTAACTTTTGTAACAAAAAAAATATTTACTGAAATTGAAGTTTTAAATAAAACTTTATTTCTTTACGAGGAGTTAAAAAAGTAAAGTACGATGGAGAGAGTTATATGCACGAACGAAGCAGGCATATAAGAAATTTTATAGTTCCGGATATTTCAGTCAAACTTTTAGACTTGTGTCTAAGTTCTGATGAGAATGGGATATTAATGCCACCGATTCACAGAAGGACGAAAATGATTGATTACCGAGCTGATGTAACTCTTAAAGAGATGATTGAGCAAAAACTTAAGGATAAGGAGCTAATGTTACCTCTTACGTTACGCAAACGTAAATTGTACGAAATATCTGTTTGTAAGAAAAAAAACTGTTCCGAAAATAAATTAGAAGAGATGTTTTCTTCAGGTGTTGTACCGATAACTATGCGAAAACATTTGCTGTGTAAGCAATGTAGGGCAGGTTAAGTATTATTTACAAAAAAGAAAAAATATTGTATAATCGACTTGTCTTTAGATGAGAAGTGTTTAGGAGGTTTTTTATGAAAGAAGAATTTACAACTAATGCCAGAAGATGGTATGACAAGGATCCGGTGTTGTCTTCTGCTATGAAAACTCTTGAAGAATCTGATGATGAGACTCAGATTAAAATTGCATTGAATCTAATTAAAATTATTACAGAACACAATATTTCTAACTCGGAGTACGAGTCTGTTGAAGATATAGTTTCTGCAACAGAGGATATCCTTGAAACAACTAAAAAAGGTCGTTGGTATGATTTAGATAGTACTTTAAGGACCGCAATTACTCTATTGCAAAACTGTCCTGACTCGACCAGAGCAGAAATTGCAAAAGAAATGGCTAAAAATGTTATTGAAATTATTAAAAAAGAAGATGATGAGGAAGACGAATCAGAATCTGAAGAATAACTTATTGTCCCTAGCAAAAATATTTTTTACAAGTTTTCCTAATATTAGACGGTACTAATATTAGGAAAATTTGTTATGACAAGAATCCCAAGAAATCATAAACCAAAAGTTTTGGAATCTAACTTTAATAAAATGGTAAAGAAGATTAATCCGCTTTGTGAAAATTCCATTAAAAATCCTGTGTTGGAAAAAAGTCCGACGAGAGATTTTTTCTACGATTATTCAACAGAAGTGAATGGTTATTTTACAAAAAGGGAAGCTAAAACAGGACGAATCTTGGAAGTTTTTCAGGTAATGTTTCCTCGATAATTAATCAATATCTATAGGGCTTCTTTGTATCATTTCTATTGCTTCTCTTGCAGTAAACACTAAAGCTTCAGGAATATTTGATATTGTGCAGAATTGTCTTAAAACATCAACAACGCGTTTGAAGCTTCTTACAATATCTCCTTCGCCCATATCTATTTGGTCAATAATATCATCCCATTCAGCGCCGTTTACCCACATTTCAATAAGAGGTGAATAGAATCCGTTAATATACATTGGGTCTTCTACATCGTGATTTTTTTGTTTCTTATCTAAATCGCGTTTTATATCTTTGATTTTGTTTAATGTTTCCCTTTGACTATAAAAGCAATACTTACTCATGT
>CAYSIO010000238.1:0-2511 GCA_964431115.1 uncultured Vampirovibrio sp. | reverse complement strand
GCAAATTTATCATCAAGGATAAAGAATGAAAGTCGAATTTAAACCAACAATAGCAGTAAGTTTACACGTATAAAATTAAACCAATCCCTCCTTTAAGGCTTTGACTGCAGCTTGGGTTCTGTCATCCACAACAAGCTTTTGGATAATATTACAGACATGTGCTTTTGCAGTGTGTTCACTTATCGTTAATGTTTTTGCTATATCACTGTTAGATTGTCCGTCCACAATAAGTTTTAATACCTCGTATTCACGTTGAGTAAGGTTTGAATGTCTTTCTTTGAATACAGAACGAGAAAGCTGTCTTGCCGGAATAATTCCGCAATTTTTATCTCTGATAAAAGGTACAACATGCGGATCAAGCCACATTGCGCCTGCTTTAATCATCTTTATTACGGTCATCAGATAATCCGTCGAAATGTCTTTTATAACATAAGCGCTCGCACCTGCTTGAAGAGATGACGTTACTTCCTCTTCGGTTATATGAGAAGTAAGAATAATTATTTTTATATTGTTATTGTGTTCCAATATCTGTTTAGTCGCCTCTATGCCGTTAATATCAGGCAAGCCCAAATCCATAAGCACAATATCCGGTTTAATAAGTTTTGCCTTTTCAACAGCTTCTTTTCCGGTCATAGCTTCGCCTATTATTTCAAGTTCAGGATAATCATTAAATAGTGATTTTATGCCGATACGCATCAGCTTTTGGTCTTCTACAAGTAATATTTTTATTGTCATAATTTTCTCCTTGTTTTCCAACCTAATATTAAAAGGGCAAAAAAAATACTTAAATTGTAAAATGTGCAAAATCTAAGATATTTTTTATTGAATTAAATTTATAAATAAACTTTGAATTATTTAAATAGATTGCGTCGGATTAAATTATCTTGCAAATCCAATATTTGCAAATGTCTTTCAAGCATAGATTGATTTTTACCTTCATAAGCCAAATCATAATCATCATTAATATCAATAGCTCTGTTATAATATTCAATGGCTTTTTCTAAGTCGTCCTGATTATAATAAACCGTGCCTATTAGCGTATATTCAATTTCCTTGTTTTCTGAGAATTCAAGGGCTTTTTCGTAATACTTTAGCGCATTTTTATTATCATTTTTTGATTGAAAAACACAGCCCAAACCTCTTAATGCAATTGGGTTTTCCGGTTCTGTTTTTAATATTTCCCGACAAGTTTCTTCACAATCGTTCAACTTGTTTTGTTCATACTCAAACTTAGCTCTTTCAAGAAGCCCAATGAGCTTTACTTTTCCGTTTAGTCTGCGAAGGGATGAGCCTATTTCTTTTAATTTTTCTAAATCTTTGTCATTCATAATAAAGTTAATTGTTTTTCAAAATGCTTTCTTAAAAAAGATTGACGATGATATTTGCAAGTCCCGAATTCGTCAATTGCTTTTAGGTGTTCTGCAGTCAAATATCCTGCATTCTTTTTCCAATTATACATCGGAAACTCTTCGTGTAATTGTTCCATATATCTATCTCTTGATACTTTTGCAAGTATGCTCGCAGCAGCAATTGATGCAGATTTTGCGTCACCTTTTATAACAAATTCTTGGGGGTGATTGTAGTTTCTGATTAATTTATTCCCGTCAACGAGGGTCAAAATATTTTCCTCACCGATTTTTTGAACAACACTTGCACAAGCAAGATTCATTGCTTTTAATGAAGCGTTCAAAATGTTTATTCTTTCGATTTCCTCGACCTCAATACAAATTATTTCATTAACAGTGTTATTTTTTATTAAATCAAAAATCGAATCTCTTTTTTTTGCAGTAAGTTTTTTTGAGTCATTAAGAATCGTCAAATCTGCAATGAGCCCGTCTGTAATTTTGTCAAAATAAACTGCAGCTGCAAAAACTCCGCCTGCTCCCGGACCTCGTCCTGCTTCGTCAGTACCCACTATGGTTTTGTTGTAGTTTTTATCAAAATCAAATAAAGGTTGTGATGTTTTCAACATGATATTTAATTAATTTCTTTTTTCTTTAGAAAAGCTATTTCGTAGCCTAAAAGCTCAGCTATCATTAGGGTTTCGTTGTAAGTCAACGAGCCTCTGCGTAGTTTGTGCGACAAAGAATCCGGACTGCATTTTTGTCCTGTTTTATTTGTAATTAATCCAGCAAGTTCCTTTAATTTTAAATCTTCTTGAGCTAATAATGTTTTAATTTGTTCTTTTACTTGTAATTTCATACAAAAATTATACTTTTTTTACAAAAAGTTGACAAATTCGTCATCAACTGGTATTATTCATGATGTTTACGTCTTATTCTTGATTTAAACATCAGGTTATGATTAATAAATCTTAAAAAAGGAGCAATTATGGATAAAAAAGAAAAGCAAATCTTAAATATGAATTTAGACAAACTTATTAATGAATTCTGGCACTTGGATTGTCTAATACGCGTAATGAAAGAGGTTATATCGAATGATAACTGGGAAATGCAAGAAGAAGATATTGGAACTATTTGTGAAATTCTTGCAAAGACTTCAAATACACTT
>CAYSIO010000237.1:0-2511 GCA_964431115.1 uncultured Vampirovibrio sp. | reverse complement strand
AAAGTTCTTATAAAAAAGAAAATCCTGTTGAACACGCTATTATGGTGAAAGCTTCTGAATCTGATAATACTGAATTGGTGGGTTAGATTCTATAAGGTTTGTTTAGAAGGGGCTTCGCTAGAGCGAAGCCCCTTCTTGTATTATTAAATGTAAAACTTTGTTAACAATTGCGCAATTTTTAATATTTACAAGACTTACGATGAAAGGAAGGTCGAAATGATAAATAACAAATATAGTAAGAAACTTATGAACTTAAGATGGGGTCTGTAGTACGATGGTGAATGTAGCAAGTATATTTTCAACATTAGGCAACCCTAATTCCCTTATTCCGTTGGCAATCAAGGATACTACATCTACTGCCGGTATGACAATCGGATCTTATATTACAGGGAAGGAAGAAGGACATGACAGATTTATTGATGAGGTCGGTACTGAAGCAATTTGGTTAGGCGGAATTCCGTTTTTCAAATGGATTTATGATAAAACCGCTTTTAAAGCTTTGGGTATGGATTCGAAATTTGATGCAAGGAACTTAAAGGATAAAGATGTGCTTGCAAAAATTAAGGAATATGCACCGACAGAGAAAGTTAAACAAGAGATAGAAAAAATTTCACAAAAATCAGGTATATTCAAAAAAGCTGCAACGACTAAATTTTTTGTTTCTACTGCATTGACAGTGGCTAGTTATATTGGTTTGACTAAATTTAAACAAAATTATACTGATAAAAAGATTAGAGAGAATCTAATTGCAGAATATGAAGCACAAAAAGCTCAGTCTAAAAAAGAACTTCCGACGGAAAAAGCTTCTTCAAATCTTTCTTTCAAGGGCTTGGGTTCTGCAATCGAGAGCCTTGCATTTAGTCCTGTTAAAAATATGTGGGTTCTTGACGGAGCAATTACGGCTGAGAGACTTAAGGACTCCAGAACAAAACAAGAATTTATCGGATATGCTATAAAAGAGGCTTCAATTCTTTGCTTTATGTATTATGCAGGCGGAAAAATACAAGAACAGTTAGAGAAACAAGCTGAGAAAATGGGTAAATCAATAAGCCTTGATGCAAGGGTTCTTGAAGACAGTGTTATGAAAGACGGAACCGTTAAAGACAGTATTTTGAAAAAAGCATTTAAAGACGGAAGTATTGTTAAGAGCCTTGAGGAAATTAAAGCTGCAAATACATCAAATGCGAATTTATACGAATTTTTACACAAAAATCCTGATAATATAGTTGTAAAAATTGCTAAGATGTCAGATGTTATTTCTATGTTTAAAGAGCCACAAGGCTTATTCAAAAAAGCAAAAGTTACGGATAAAATTGATACAAGAAAATTTATCGACCTTAAAGAAGTTGAGGGAATCCAAAATAAGATAGAGTTGCTTTATAAACAGTACACAGAAGCTTTAGCAAAGGGCGAAGCACCTGATAAGTTCTTTAATCAGGTTAAAAAGCTCAAGAGAAATTCAATATTAACTAATATTGGCTCTTGTATGTTAGCTCTTGGTGTATTTACTCCTGCAATTATGCTTTTAAGAAGATATTCAGGAGATGACAACCAAGAGTTTGAAACGAAAAAACAAATAAGAGAACAATTGGTCAAGGAGGGTGTAATTGTATAGAATCTTCCTTATTCTGTTGGTTTTGATAGTATATGCTCAAACGGCTGAGGCTTATAAAGTTTATTCTTATAATGAAAACGGAGAACGAGTTTACAGAACCGTTGAGCAAAAAGATTTTGCGAAGTATAAAAATGCTCCTCGCCGAGCTTTTGTGCGTTATCCTCGTAAAAACTGGGAAATAACGGAAGGAATGCGCGCAAGAAAAATGACAAGTTCGCAATATACGCATAGAAACTAAAAGCGACGATTTTAATCGTCGCTTTTTATAACTTATACAAGAGCTTTTATTGCTTTTTTAGCTCTGGCAAGGCAGTTTTCTTTGCCAATAATATCAAGAGTAGCTGTCATATCAGCTCCGCGAGTTCTTCCGGTAACAGCTCCGCGAATAGCCCACATAGTTGCTTTTGGCTTGATTCCCTTTTCTTTGAACTCACCACGAAAAGCTTCCAGTTTTTCGTGTAAGTTATGTTCTGTCCATTCCCAATTTTCGCCTTGTTCAACAAAAGCTTTTAATACTTCTTGAGATTCCGGTAAATCTAGTACTTCTGTTTGCACTTCAGGTTCTACATTTACTCCTGCCCCACCGAAGAAATAAGGAACAGCGTCTGTAATATCAGACAACAAAGTTAATGGTTCACGAGTGATTTCAACCATTCTTGTATATTGAGCATCTGTCAATGAACATAAATTATATTGAGTCAAATATTTTTTAAGCATTTCTTTTAATGTCTCAATAGGAAGCGCTTTAATATAATGGCTGTTCATCCATTTTAACTTGTCGTATTCAAAGATTGAGTTAGATGATGAAATTTCGCCGATTCTAAAATCTTCCGCAATTTTTTCAACAGGTTTAACTTCTTCTCCGTCAGAAGGTGCCCAGCCTAATAGAGCAACAA
>CAYSIO010000236.1:0-2518 GCA_964431115.1 uncultured Vampirovibrio sp. | reverse complement strand
AGTTTGGAGAAGCTACTTCTGAAAAGATTCACGATGAAGGGATGATATTCCAATATTGTAGGGATAAAAATAGAAATATTGTTGCGGATATGTCAAACCCTTTTGTACATATAAATTTTTATACTCAACGAGAAGAAAATAAATTTCTTATTCCTAAAATACGTGAGGTTTATGAAAAATATTGGAATTTACCATTCTCTATATCAATTTGTCCAATTAAAGATTATGAAATTGAAAACAGATTAAGAGCATTAGAAACAAAATTCTCTTCCGAAAACAAAGAGGAAAGGTTCTTGAATATAATAGCTCAAGCAACTTTTGATTATGAAAAAATAGTCTTTTGGGGAACAAGTGTGTTTTTAAGAAAGCTTTTATTCAAATACCAAATTAATTCATCTAAAATACTCGGAATCATAGATAAAAACCAAAAAAGAAAAGGAGAAAAAATCGGAAGTTTCGAAGTCTTTTCTCCTGATGATATAACAAAACTAAATCCTGATTTAATAATAGTTAGTATAGATAAAGAACCTTCAAGAGTTAAGGATTCTATTGAAATATTAACCGAGAATAAAATTAAAGTTATAACTTTATAAATAATAAAAAGAGGATGACTTTTTAGTCATCCCCTTTTTTGTATTTGAAAATATTTTCTATGTATCAATATTTGTTGCATATACTGCGTTTGATTCAATAAATTCTCTACGAGGCTCAACTTTGTCACCCATCAAGACATCAAACAATTGGTCACACATCATTGCGTCTTCAATGTTCACCTTCAACAATGTTCTTGTTTCAGGGTCCATTGTTGTTTCCCAAAGCTGTTGAGGCATCATCTCACCAAGACCTTTGAAGCGTTGGATTGTCATACCTTTTTGTCCTCTGTCATCAACGATTTTTTGCAATTGTTCAAATGAAGTGATTGTAACTTCGCCGTTTTCAGATTCCAAGATAAGTTCTTTTTCTTCTTCAATTAAGAAGTCACGAATCAATGGATATGCGTTTTTCAATCTCTTGAATTCGTTTGATTTAATAATGTTTGCAGTAATCATTTCTGATTCGTTTTCAAACAATTTTAGTTCAATTGCATATTTGCCGTTTTCTTGATTGTACTTCAATGAAACTGAGTAGTTTTTAGCTTCTGTAACACCATAGTTTTCTGCGTGGTCTTTAATATAGTGATCCAAGTAAGCTAATACTTCATTCATCTTTTCTTCGTTTTCAAAGTCTTCAGCTTTAACATCTGAACGGATTAGTCCTCTTAATACAACAGAAGGAATAATGTTCAAGATAGGGTTATTATAAGCTTTATAATATGTTGACATGCTAGAAAGCAATGTTAATAACTCATCACCGGATTTAACTTTTGTTTTTGTCTTATCCGACAAGCTCAAAGACTTGATACCACGTTCTTTAAGCATTTTATCAAGCGCATGTTCATCGTATAAATACTCAGAAGTTTTGCCTTGAGTAACCTTAAATAGAGGTGGTTGTGCAATATAAACATAGCCGTTTTCAATAAGCGGTTTTGCATATCTAAAGAAGAAAGTAAGCAACAATGTTCTAATGTGCGCACCGTCAACGTCAGCATCGGTCATGATGATGATTTTGTGGTAACGTAATTTTTCAAGGTTAAATTCTTCTTCGTTTTTACTAATTGTGATACCAAAAGCTTGAACCATTGATTGAATTTCGTTATTAGCATAAATCTTATCAAGACGAGCTTTTTCTACGTTCAAGATTTTACCTCTTAGCGGTAAAATAGCTTGGAACATTCTGTTACGTCCTTGCTTAGCTGAACCACCTGCAGAATCACCCTCAACGATATATATTTCGCATTTTTCAGGTTCTCTATTTGAGCAGTCTGCTAATTTACCAGGAAGAGTTGAGTTTTCAAGAACAGATTTTCTTCTTGTTAATTCTCTTGCTTTACGGGCAGCTTCTCTGGCACGTTGTGCTTGAAGGGTTTTTTCAATAATTGTTCTTGCAAGTTTTGGATTGAATTCTAACCATTCTTGTAATTTTTCTCTAACAACGTCTTGTACAGCACCCATTGCTTCTTGGTTGCCAAGTTTTTCTTTGGTTTGACCTTCGAATTCCGGGTTAGATATTTTAACAGATACGATTGCGGTTAGACCTTCTCTAACGTCATCACCGGAAAGGTTTTGTTCAGAATCTTTTAGAATTTTGTTAGTTCTTGCATAATCGTTTAATACACGAGTAATAGCGTTTCTGAACCCTGTTAAGTGAGTTCCGCCGTGATGTGTGTTAATGTTGTTTGCAAAAGATAAAATAGATTCGTTATAAGAATCTGTATATTGCATAGCTACTTCAACATTCATGCCGTCAACCATTTTATCCATATAAATTGGTTCATCGAATAAAACAGTTTTATTTTGGTTTAAGAATGTTACATAACTTCCGATACCACCTTCGTAGTGGAAAGTTTCTTCTTTGTCTGCTTTTTCGTTATGAAGGATAATTTTCAAACCTTTGTTTAAGAAAGCCATTTCTCTAAAAC
>CAYSIO010000235.1:0-2540 GCA_964431115.1 uncultured Vampirovibrio sp. | reverse complement strand
AATATTAGAGTACTATTGCAGAAGCGATAAAATTTTAGTATACTCATGATATACGGAGTGAAGTGTGAAGAAACTATCTTTAGCAATATACTGGCATATGCATCAACCTGTTTACGAGATAGAAGGTACCTATCTAATGCCTTGGGCGCGTTTGCACGCGGTTAAAGATTATCTTGATATGATTTTGATTTTGGAAAAATACCCGAAATTAAAGCTTAATTTCGACGTAGTTCCTGCACTTATGGATACCGTAGTTGATTACACTCAAGGAAAACATGATATCCATTCTGAGCTGACAATTTCTGATGTTAATAATATGAACGATGAAGAAAAATCGTTTATATTAAATAATTTTTTTAGCGCAAAATTTGAAACGATGATTTTTCGTAGTGAAAACTATAAGAATTTGTATCAAAAGCGTTTTTCAAAAGATGTTTGTAATCCGAATGATTTTAGTTTACAAGAATATTCTGATTTAATGGCATTATTTAATCTTGTATGGATTGATTCTGCACATTTTTCAAGATATCCACGCTTGCAAGAGCTTTGGAATAAACAATACAATTACACACATGAGGACAGAGTTGAAATAATTAATATCCATAGACAAATAATGGAAGAAATTATTCCGACTTATAAAAAATATATTAAAGAAGGTAGAATTGAAATGACAACAAGTGCTTACTATCACTCAATTCTACCTATATTAATTGATTTAAAAGCTTCAACAAAAAATACTCTTACAACGGAAGGGCTTCCTTCTGCGTGGGGAATGCTTGATGATGCGCATGCGCAAATTAAAAAAGCTCTTGATAGGGTTGAAGAAGTTATGGGAACCCGTCCAAAAGGTTTTTGGCCACCAGAGCTTTGTCTCGGACCAAAAACGCTCAACATACTTGCAAAAGAAGGTATTGAATGGACTATTTCTGATGAAGGAATTTTATCTGATTCTATAAACTTTGATTTTATAAGAGATTTTAAAGGTAATCTTAATGACCCTTATCATCTTCTTAAGGTTTATGAATACCAAACAAAGACGAATCCGATAGATGTAATTTTCCGTGATCGTTCAATTGCAAACTTGATTAACTTTGAATATGCAGGTCTTGATTCTAAAATGGCTGCGAATGATTTGTATGACAAAATAAAAGTTATGCAAAATAAGCTTCTTGTTTCACCTGATGATACACATCTTTTGACAATAGCTCTTGACGGTGAAAACTGTTGGGAAAACTATGAAAATGACGGTAACAGTTTCTTGAATAACATTTATAGCCTTATTGAAAAAGATGAAACTCTTGAAACAGTGTTAATTACGGATTACATAAGAGAAGACAAGCATAAAAAAACGTTAAATAAAATCCATTCCGGCTCTTGGATTGATCAAACTTTCCAATACTGGATAGGCGAAAGTACAAAAAATAAAGCTTGGAGTTACTTAAAAGATGCTCGCGATGCGTTTGAAGCTTTTGCAAAAGAAAATAAAGACAATCCGAATATTAATACTGCTTATCGTGAACTAATGATAGCGGAAGGAAGTGACTGGTTCTGGTGGTATGGAGAACCAAATAATTCCGGTCAGGATTTTGTTTTCGACTATATGTACAGAGAAAGATTAAAGAATGTATATTTAGCAATAGGTTTAGATGTTCCTGAATATCTGAATGATTCTTTAATAACGAAAGTTGAAATGCCGTTCAAACATCCAAGCAGAATGATTACTCCGAGAATGGACGGGCTTCTTGAAAGTTACGATGACTGGTATCATTCCGGAAATATAAGTATGCTTGACGGACCGGTTTTCAGAGAAAATAAAAGTGTTGAAAAAATACACTTTGGGTGTGATAGCAATAATGTTTATTTTAGGTTGCATATAAATAAAAACTCCAGTGAAAATAGTTTTATAGACCGAATTAATCAATTTTACATTTATATAAGAAATGCAACAAACATAAGAAACCGTGCTTATATCAGATTAATAAGCAAAACGGATAATCCGTATCCTATTTTGCGAGAGAAATTTGAGCACGAATTAACTCTGACATTGGTAAAAGACACTCTTTATCCGCCACGATTGACAAGTTGTCTTCATCCCAATATGTGGACGCTTGCAAATCCTGAGGCGGTTAATATTGTACATAAAGACGTTATTGATGTTGCGATTCCTTTTGATTTATTAGGAATCAAACAAGGCGAAACTGTTGAATTCTTTATGGCTAACACAGACAGTGGTGTGAAAAACACTCACATTCCGCAAGAAATTCTTCTGACTATGACTCGCGGTTAATCGCTATCCTAAGACTAAATCGCCATTCTTTTTAATATGTTCAATCAAGCCGCCGTCTTCAAGAAGTCTTATCATAACGTCAGGTAGCGGTTCAATCATTGTAATTGTACCTTTTGTAAGGTTTTTTAAAACTCCGTTTTTAATATCTAAATCTAATTCATCACCTGCATCAATTCCGTCAGTATCACATTCGATAGCCAAAAGACCGATATTAATTGCATTGCGGTAGAAAATTCTGGCAAAAGATTTTGCA
>CAYSIO010000234.1:0-2541 GCA_964431115.1 uncultured Vampirovibrio sp. | reverse complement strand
ACACATCTCATGCCATATTCTTGAACTTTTGCAAGAAGTTGTTTTTCAGCGTCTGCACCTTCTTTACCTGTTTCTTTGAATCCTGCTGTAATAACAACAAGACCGCCAACGCCCTTTTGGTGGCATTGATCAATTGTATCTAAAACAAATTTTTGGTTAACAACGATGATAGCCAAATCAACTTCACCAGGAACTTCCAAAATAGAAGTATAAGCTTGTAAGCCTTCAATAACTCCGCCTTTTGGGTTAACAGGATAGATGTTACCATTAAATTTGTACTCTTGTAATCTTTTCATAATGTCGGAACCAATGGTGTGTTCTTTGGTTGATGCACCAATAACAGCAACTGATTTCGGCTTCATAATTTTGTCTAAATTACTCATACGTAGCCCCTTTCTTTTTAACTGTATAAAGTACTCTTAAATTGTACTACAAACAGGGGTAAATATATATTAAATTTTTATAAACTATTTTAAATAATAAAAAGCTCTGCTTAATATGCAGAGCTTTTTATTATTTAACTTCTACAACCCAGCCTTCAGGAGCCTCAATTGTTCCCATTTGAATCCCGACAAGTGTGTCATAAAGTTTTTTAGAAATTTCACCAATCCCTTGTCCTTTATAGTCGAAATGAATAGATTCGCCATCACGGTCAATTCTTCCGACAGGAGAAAGAACTGCAGCAGTACCACAAAGAGCACATTCTTTGAATTCTTTTACTTCGCTATATGGAATTTCTATTTCTTCAACTTCTAGTCCCAAATAATGTTCTGCTACATACATTAATGATCGTCTTGTAACTGATGGCAATATTGTATCAGATTTAGGAGTTACAACTTTATTATCTTTTGTCACAAAAATAACGTTCGCGCCACCTGTTTCTTCAACATTAGTTCTTGTTGCAGAATCCAAATATAAGTTTTCTGCATAGCCCTGTTCGTGAGCTTCGTGAACAGGGTATAGGCTCATTGCATAGTTAAGCCCCGCTTTAACATGACCTGTTCCTTTAGGAGCAGCTCTGTCGTAATCAGGAACTCTTAATGCAACACCGTTTGCTCCACCTTTAAAATAAGCACCTACTGGTGTTGCAAAAATTCTGAATTGAAACTCTTGAGCCGGTTTAACGCCAATTACAATGCCTGAGCCAAACATAAATGGTCTTAGATACAAAGCTGCGCCTGTTCCGTAAGGCGGAACCCAATCAATGTTAGCTTTTATTGTTTTTAAAATAGCATCAACATATCTTTCTTCAGGAAACACAGGCATAACAAGTCTACGAGCCGTATCAGCCATTCTTTTAGCATTCAAATCCGGACGGAAACATACAACTCTGTCATCTACCGTTCTATATGCTTTCATTCCTTCAAAACAAGTTTGTGCATACTGCAAAACACCGGCACTCTCATTAAGCACTATGTTTTCATCGCCGGTCAAAGCTCCTTCATCCCATTTACCGTCTTTGTAGTTTGCAACATAACGATAATCGGTTTTTATGTAACCAAAACCTAAGTTTGCCCAGTCAAGATTTTTTGTCATCATACTTCTCCCTTTAAAATAATAAGTTAATTATACAATAAAATTATTACGAAAGATAACAATAATCATGGTTTTCATTTGAATTTATACATGTTTTATTTATAATAATTTCAGTAAAAGTTTCGAGGGAGTATAACCATGAACAATGAAAGTGTAGGAAAAAAAATAGTAGAAGCTTTGAAAAAACAAGCTGAAAATATGGATATGGAAGAAAATTTAGATTCTTCATTATTTGAGGAACCTGTTTCTGAACCAATATCAGCAGAAGTTTTTGCTTCTAATGATGATATTTTTGCAGAACCTGTAGCACCTTCTGCGCCAAGTTTCTTTGACGATGTAGAAGAAGATAAAGAACCGTTATTCTCTGAACCGCAGATTCAAAACATTGTTGAAAATCCGATGGATAGTTTTGAAATGCCAAGTAACATTTCTGTTCTTAAAAAACTTATTTCACAACTACCAAGCGGGGTTTCTCGTCATACCGGTGCACAAATTATTAAACAAACAATGGAAGCTCTTGGTATTTCAATGAAGAATGTGCTTCAAGATGCACAACAAGTTCAAGAAAGCTTGAAAGTTTCTGCAAGAGAATGTCAAGGAACTATTCAAGAATACAAAAAACAAATTCTTGTTCTTGAAAAACAATCACAAAATTATCAAAAACAATATTCTGCACTTAATGATTTAATAAGTTTGTTTATACAAACAACAAAGTAAAGGAAAAGGGAAATAAAAAAAGACCTGCCTCTCTAAGAGAAGCAGGTCTTTTTTTACAAAAACACTCTTTTTGATTTTCAATAAAAAGGATGTTTTTATTGATAGTATTTACAATCTATATTTCTATTTTGTATTTTGTATTTTTACTTATCTACTTTTTCTTTCTTTTTATTTGCGAGGTAAAAAGAAAGAAAAAGTAGGAAAAAGAAAGAAAAAACACGCACCTTTTCTATGCCCTTCGGGCGTTCAGACTGAATGGCTGCGTTCTGCAATTGCATTTGCAATTGC
>CAYSIO010000233.1:0-2547 GCA_964431115.1 uncultured Vampirovibrio sp. | reverse complement strand
GCAAACTCTACATGCTCAATTCCCAAAATATAAACTATTCGTATGATTTCTTTAAAAAAATACTAAAGTTTATTTTTTCTACGTCGATTAGATTTATGTACATCTAACGACAAAAAATTTCTACTCGGAGAATATATGACAGAACAGACCCTTACCCCGGTAAATACCCCGCTAAACACTGGCGCTGATAAGATTTTAGAAGAAGCAAGAGTTGCTCATGAAAGATATTTGATTAAACAGCAAGATTCTGATTTAGAAAGAGCTGTCGAATGCTATATTGACGCAATCAAGGCTAATCCGATGTTATCAGAGTCTTATTATCGTTTGGCGAGCTTGTTGCTTATTAAAGGTCAGATTTCTGTTGAAGGAGCTCTTGAACAGTGTAAAACGGCAGTTAGCTTAGAACCTAATAATCCAAATGCGCATATATATACAGGTTATTTTCAATGCTTGAATGGAAACTTAGAAGAAGCAGAAAAGGAATTCACTTTTGCGGTATCTCATTCAGGTACAAATTCGGCTCGTCCGAGATTATTTTTATCCAGAGTTTTGTTAAATAGAATCAGAAACAATTCATCATCTGTAAAAGATGTGATGAAGTTTCTCTACTACTTCTTATCCGGAAGTATGATGATTATGTGGGATTGCCCTTCCTTGAAAATGTTTTACAAATTTATGGCGAATGATTTTTCAGTATTCTCCTACAAGGCTTTAGGAGAAACCTTTGAAAAAATGCGATTATTCCCAACAGCACTTGAAGCTTATTCAAAAGGATTAGAAAAAACTGCTCAAGGAGATTTGTTTTACCAAAAAATGGGCGATTTGTCGTTGGAATGTAACGATGTAGAATCGAGCCTTGAATGTTACAAAAAGGCTTATGAAATGAATCCTTCTGATAGGGAAGTGCTAATTAAACTTGCAACTATTTATCAGACTTATTACCCTGAAAAAGTTGACTTAACGATTGACTATTACAATGCACTTCTTGAGTTCGGATTTGATTTAGACAAAATTTACTATGAATTAGGGCATTTGTACCTAAAAAAATCGGACAAAATACATGCAGTCTCAGCCTTTAAGTTAGCTGAAGAATTAAATCCTGAAAATCCATACTATAACAACTCGCTTGCATATGCATATGTAAAAGCGGAACTTTATGACGATGCTATTGAATATTACCAAAGAGCTATTAAATTAAATCCTGATTCAGAATGGACATCTATTGTATGTCATGCTTTGGGGGCGATTTATGCTGAGATTAAGGAAAATTACCAAGCCGCAGAGGCAACATTTAATGCCGGAATGGTTCTGGATCCAAATAATGTCGATATTCAATTATCATTAGGTGACTTGTTTATGGCTCAAAACGATTTGGATAAAGCTATTAAAACATATTGTGATGCAATAGCCGTTGATCCGTTGAACTTTATGACCTATGCAAAAACCGGTTTAGCATTGTGGGAAAAAGATTATTTGGAAGAATCCGTTGTTGCTTTTCATAAATCAATTGAGTTAAATCCTGATTTTGAAATAGCACAAAATAATTTAGGTGTGGTTTATTTAGATGGCTACGGAGATCCTAAATCATCATTAGAATATTTTAAAAATGCAATTAATATAAACCCTAATTATACTCTTGCATACTTTAATCTTGCTCGCGCTTACCAAGCGATCGGAGATAAGGCGCATGCTGCAGAGTACTATCAGATGACGATGGATTTGAATAAAATTACGGAAGAATTATCGGACAAGGATATTCGAAAACGTCTTTATGATCTTTTTGAATAGTTTTCATATAAAAAAAAAGACCTCTTTTATAAGAGGTTTTTTTATGGGATATGTAAATACATTTCTTTGTGGTAAAATTTTCTTATCACAAATTTAAGAGAGGAAAACTATGGAAACTAAGATAAAAATTGAAGATTTACCTACAGTTTATGATGCAAAATCTACTGAAGAAAAAATGTACAAGTTTTGGGAAGATGGTGAATATTTTAAAGCTAATGCAAAATCAAACAAACCTCCTCATACAATTGTAATTCCACCGCCAAACGTAACCGGCGTTCTTCATATGGGTCACGCATTAGACGGAACTCTTCAAGATATCTTAACTCGTTATCATAGAATGGCGGGTTATGAAGCTCTTTGGCTTCCGGGTACTGACCACGCAGGTCTTGCTACTCAAAACGTAGTTGAAAGAGAGCTGATGAAAGAAGATTTGACTCGTCACGACTTAGGACGTGAAAAATTTGTTGAAAAGACTTGGGAATGGGCTAATGAACATAAATCTGCAATTCTTAACCAATTCAAAAGATTAGGTGCTTCTTTCGACCGTTCAAGAGAAAGATTTACTTTTGATAAAGGCTGTTCAGATGCAGTTAAAGAAGTTTTCGTAACTCTTTATAACAAAGGCTTAATCTATAAAGGTGCTTACATCGTAAATTGGTGTCCTCGTTGTATGTCAGCTATTTCTGATATCGAAACCGAATACGAAACAGAACAAGGACATATGTGGGAAATTTCTTACCCGCTTGTTGGAGAATCAGG
>CAYSIO010000232.1:0-2569 GCA_964431115.1 uncultured Vampirovibrio sp. | reverse complement strand
AACTGCAACTTCTAAAGAGCTACCGACTTTTTTATCTGCTCTTAAAGGCTCAATACCGCGAGTTACAACTTCTCTTGTCTTCAAGATTTTTGCAAAAGTTTCTTCTAGCTCTGGAGCATTCCATTTATCATTTACCTCAACCCAATCAGCAAGCAAGATACTTTCTAAACCACCACGCTGAGATTCAGGAGTATTTTGCCAAATATCTTCTGCTTGGTGTGGCATTACAGGTGTTAAAACTCTTACTAAAGCTTGCAAGTTTTCATATAGAACTGTCTGACAAGCACGTCTTGAAAGTGATTTTTTACCTGCTGTATAAAGTCTGTCTTTTACAATATCTAAGTAGAATGAGCTTAAGTCATTTGTTGCAAAGTTTTGAAGAGCTTGGAAGTATTTGTAGAACTCATAGCTTTCAAAAGACTCTGTAATCTCTGCAATTACTTTGTTTAATTTGTGTAATGCAAATTTATCGATTGGCTTAAGGTCTTCGTATTTTACATAATCAACTGCAGGGTCGAAATCAAAAATATTACCAAGCAAGAATCTTGCTGTGTTTCTGGTTTTCTTAAAGATTTCGGCAAGTTGTTTAATAATAGTATCACCAATTTTGGTATCGTTTCTGTAATCAACAGAAGCCGCCCAAAGTCTTAAAATATCAGTACCGTATACTTTAATAATTTCTTGAGGAGTTACAACGTTACCAATAGATTTTGACATCTTTTTACCTTCGCCGTCCATTACAAAACCGTGAGTAAGAACAGAGCTATAAGGTGCTTTTTCTTGAGTAGCAATTGAAGTCAATAAAGAAGATTGGAACCATCCTCGGTATTGGTCAGAACCTTCTAAGTACATTGCAACCGGAGTATGTCCTAATTGTTCTGCACGTTTTTCAACTACAGCTCTCCAAGTGATACCTGAATCGAACCAAACGTCCATAATATCAGATTCTTTACGGAAGTGGTTTTTGCCACATTTTGGACAAACAAAGCCTGTTGGAAGAAGTTCTGCTGTTGTACGTTTTACCCAAGCATCTGATGATTCTTTTTCAAAAATATCAGCTACGTTTGCAATTGTTTCATCTGTAACAACTGCTTCTCCGCAATCTTCGCAATAGAATACAGGGATTGGAACACCCCAAGCTCTTTGTCTTGAAATACACCAGTCGGTTCTACCTGCAACCATGTTTGAAATTCTAACTTCACCGCTCGCAGGAATCCATTTAACGCCTTTGATTGCTTCAAGAGTTTTTTCTCTGAATTTATCAACTTTAACAAACCATTGAGGTGTTGCTCTGTAAATTACAGGTTTTTTACATCTCCAGCAATGCGGATAACTGTGTTGAATATCTTGTTGAGCAAGCAACGCACCGCAAGCTTGTAATTTTTCTATAACAATTGAATTACCTTTATAATATGGAACCCCTACTAGATCTTTATCATTTACCCCCTCTGTCCAAACACCTTTAGAATCAAGCGGTGAGAATACTTCGATATTGTATCTGCAACCGACTTCATAGTCTTCAAGACCGTGTCCCGGAGCTGTGTGAACCGAACCTGTACCGGCATCAAGAGTAACGTGTTCGCCTAAAATAATAGGGGATTTTCTATCAACAAGCGGATGTTTTGTAGTCAACAATTCTAAATCTTGACCTGTGCAAGATCCGATAACCTTGATGTCAGCTTCTTCCCAAGCAACATCTGCTAAGAAGCTTGCTAACAAGCCTTGAGCAATTACATAGACATCACCTTTATAATCAAAGAATGTATATTCAAATCTTGGGTGCATGCTGATTGCCATATTTGAAGGAATTGTCCAAGGAGTTGTTGTCCAGATTACAGCGTAAACATTTTTGCCTTGAGTATCAACAATTTTATTAATTTTTTCAACAGACTCTTGTTCAAACTTAAATCTTACATAGATTGAAGTTGAAGTGTGATCTGCGTATTCAACTTCTGCTTCAGCTAAAGCTGTTTCGCAAGAAGCACACCAATAAACCGGTTTAAGTCCTTTTTCAACATAACCTTTTTTGAACATTTCACCAAAAACTCTGATTTGTTCAGCTTCAAATTCTGGTGCGATTGTCAAATAAGGATGGTCCCAATCACCCCAAACACCTAAGCGTTTGAATTCAGCTTCTTGTCCTTTTAAGTTTTTATGAGCAAATTCTCTGCATTTAGCTCTTAATTCAGCAGGAGTTAAAGCTTCACGACCGCCTTTAATGTTTTTAACGACAGCGTTTTCGATAGGTAAACCGTGAGCATCATAACCCGGAACATAAGGCGCATAATAACCACGCATAGATTTATAACGGATTAGAATATCTTTAAGAATTTTATTCAAAGCATGACCAATGTGAATTTTATCAGAACTCAAGTATGGAGGTCCATCGTGAAGAATAAAGCTATTAGCTTTATCTCTTTGGGCTAAATTCTTTTCATAAACCTTAATATCATCCCAAAACTTTTGAGTTTGAGGTTCTTTGTTTGTTGCATTCGCTCTCATTTCAAGAGAGGTTTGCGGTAAATTTAAGGTCTCTTTATATTCCATATTGTTCTCCCACATTACATTC
>CAYSIO010000231.1:0-2582 GCA_964431115.1 uncultured Vampirovibrio sp. | reverse complement strand
CATACACATTTCTACTAATGTAATACATTGATTATATCAACATATATATATAAATAAAAGCTGAACAAAATAAAAATTGCCTTTTATGTTTACAATGTAAAGAAAATATTAAGAAAAAATTTTGATTATTTTTTTATTATTATATCGTTTTTAAAAATTAAATAGAAAATATAAGCATAAATAACAGATTTCTGAGTTTTTATAAAATTTCACAAAACAAAATTTTCGTCATGGATATTGTAAATTTTTATTAAGCAATACGTCAAATCAAACACTATACTTTGATTATAAATACTGTTATAATAGAAATATGAGTGTTTATTACATTTAGAAGAGGATTATCGGATGAAAATACTTATTTCCAATGACGACGGCATTCTTGCTAATGGTATCCGTGCGTTAATAGAAGCATTAGCCCCTTGTCATGACGTCTATGTCGTAGCACCTGACAGAGAAAGAAGTGCAGCAGGACATTCATTGACTTTACATACACCGATTAGAGTTGAAGAGGTGGAACCAAAATACGGTGCTAAACGTTGTTGGATGACATCAGGAACTCCGGGAGATTGCGTTAAAATGGCTATCACAGCGATTTTAGACGAAAACGAAAAACCTGATTTAGTAATTTCAGGGCTTAATCATGGACCAAATTTAGGTATTGATATCATATATTCAGGTACGGTTAATTGTGCTTTAGAAGGAGCTATGTTAGGTTATCCGAGTATTGCTACGTCACTAACTACTATGCGTAATGATTATGAGGATTTCAAAGTTGCTGCAGAATTTATTGCAGAATTAATCGGGAAATTAGACGCATATAAAATTCCGCCTAAGACAATTTTAAATATCAACGTGCCGGGATTAGACAAAGAAGATATTGCAGGTATTGCAGTAACTGAACTTGGCGGTAAAATGTTCACAAATGCGTATGAAAAACGCGTTGATCCGCGTGGTAAAGTCTATTACTGGATGGCAGGAGAGTTAGTAAACGAATCGGAGGAAACTTCTAACAGTGATATTACCGCAATCAGAAATAACATGATTTCGATTACACCTGTTACGTATGATATGACGAGACGCAATTTTAGAGAAGATATTCAGCAAAAATTATGTAAAGATGCTTTTTGTGACTGGTTCAATGATTGATTACTCTGAAAGTATAATAATAAAAAGAGTAAATTATCCAAAAAGATAATTTACTCTTTTTTAATATGGTTAAGATGTAGTTATGAAAGCATCTACATTTTTTAAAATACTAAACAGAAAAATAGAAAAATATGATAAAATGGCTTCAAATCCTTTTATGGAGCCTCATCCGATAATACTTATTTGGGTAGAAGATATAGAAGATGATTGCAAAGATAATCGTTTAGAGAAATAAAATATACAATAAAAGAGGTTGCAATATTGCCACCTCTTTTATTTATTAAACTTAGATTTATTATGAATTAATTAATAAACTAGCGCCAATTACGCCTGCGTTGTTTCCTAATTGTGCAGGTACTATTTCAACTGCATTTTTTTGAATAGTCATTGCGCGTTTTGCAATTGTTTCTTTAATAGGGTCGAATAAAATATCACCTGCAGCTGCAACACCGCCACCGATAATAATTTTTTCAGGATTTAGCAGGTTAACGACAGAAGTTAAGCCCATACCAATGTATTCGCCCATAATTCTAAAGATTTGTTTTGCAACCGGATCACCTTCTTGAGCTGCAACAGACACAACATAAGGTGTAATTTCAGGGTTTGCAAGCTCTCTATAACGAGTTGATTTTCCGCCTTTAATATATTCTTCAGCCATAGCAACAATGCTCGGACCGGAAGCATAAGCTTCCAGACAGCCTCTGTCACCGCAACCGCAAAGAGGTCCGCCTTCCATATTAAGTTTGATATGACCTAATTCGCCGGCAGCATTTGAAGCTCCGCGTACAAGCTTACCGTTGATTACAAGACCTGAACCGATACCTGTACCGACTGTTATACATACCATATTTTGACAACCAACACCTGCTCCGTAGTTTAATTCGCCTAATGCAGCGGTTCTAACATCGTTATCAACACGAGTTGGGATACCAAATTCTTTTTCCATAATTTCTGCAATAGGAACATTAACCCATCCCGGAATGTTTGGAGCAAGTCTTACAATACCGTTTTGGCAATCAATTTGTCCCGGAAAACCAAATCCCATACCTTCAATATCTTTTGCTTCTAATTTTGTTTCTTTAAGAAGCTCTCTAATCGCTTCTTTCATGCTATTTACAGTATATTCATAACCCATTTCTGCGCGAGTTGGGATTGAATTTGAATAAATAATTTTACCTTCATCACTAACTAGAGCGATTTTTACATTTGTACCGCCTACGTCCACGCCTATTCTTTGTGCCATATTCTCTCCTCCGATTGAATCGGTGCATTACAATGCACCCTACAGTTTTATAATAGCACAAAAATAAAATGACAGCTGATAACGTTATACTGAATAAATTTTGGGGTTTTTAATCTAAATCGTCAGCTTTTTGTAAAATTTTCTTAACAAACTAGCAAAAGATTTTAAATTCACGGTTTATTCTATTAGAAAG
>CAYSIO010000230.1:0-2603 GCA_964431115.1 uncultured Vampirovibrio sp. | reverse complement strand
TTGTTTGTTTGTTTTTTTTTACCCTTTTTTCTGCTAGAATATTGGTAGGATTTGGGACGTACAACTTGTTGAAGAGATTATTTTTTTTAATAACAATTTTTATATTTTTTATTCAGGCTTTTATATCTCCGGTATTTGCAGAGCTCGAGCCTGTAAAAGTTATGTCTCTTCATTATGATGACTCTTCTGCGTTAGTGTATATAACTACCAGAGATAATTGCGCAGAACAGCGTCCTTCACAACAACTAAGATATATAAGACTTTCTAATCCAAATCGAATTTATTTTGACATAAACGATGCTGTTTTAATTGGTGAGAAACAGCAACTACTTTTTGAAAAAAGCAATATAAAAGAAATTCGTCTTGCGCAATTCGAAACTAATCCGACAAATATTGTCAGAGCTGTAATTACTTTTGAAGAAGATTTTGATACTTCAAAAGTTAAATTATTAAATGCTGACGGAAATATTATTGTTAAAATTTCAAATTTACCCCTGAAAAATGACTATTTTAATGGTATTTATACGGATAATCCCCAACAACAAGCGTATTCCGGAATAGCCGTAAACTCTCAGTTTGTTCAGAAAGTTGCCATTCCTGCTCAAGGAATTATAAAAGCTCCGGAAAGTGTTATGGACGATATCCAAAGAGCTTTTGAAAATTCGACTCTTGCAAATACTGATGGAAAGACTTATGATTCAACTGTTTCAGTGGATTTATCATCAAATCTCAAATTAAGAACAAAATATTTTATAAATCAGTATATTCCTAAAAATAACGGGCTTTTAGTTAGCGGATTAGGGCAACTTACAACTGCAAAGATTTTCTATTTAACAGAACCGGATAGAGCTGTAATAGATTTACCTAATACATTTCTAGACAGAAGTGTCAGAAACAAAGAAATTCCGCTTTGCCTGGACGGGAGTTGCAAAGACACGGCAAAAATCGGTCAGTTTGAATATAATACTGCAAGAATCGTAATAAGCTCTGATAAAGCGAAGAATTATTTACCGATTTATTCACAAGATTCGCAATCATTATTCTTAATTGATTCTGAAAAGTTGGATCACACATCTTTGGTAACTAATGTTTCAAACATAAACAAGGCTTTTGTGCGAAGAATTGATTCCAAGACAAACGAATTAATTCTTTCATTCTCAACCCCGGTTGTACATTCCATTTTAAGAACAGATAATTCTTTGAATTTATTTTTATTCAATGTCCAAAGTTATAACGAGCAAGATATGATTAAAACATTAAATGGGTCTTATTATAATCGTTTAGTTATGTCTTTACTGCCAAAAATCGGTGTTAAGTCAGCTTTACCTATTAACAAATCTGATATTGTTAAAATTGAACAAAGTGTCGATGCTAAAGCCTTAAAAATAACGATTACAAGAGGTCAACAAGAATCTGTAATTTCTGAAAAGCCATCTAAACGAGGTGTCGCGAAGGGTAAGGTTGTGCTTGATGCCGGACACGGTGGTTCGGACTACGGTGCGATAAGAGAAGGTGTTAATGAAAAAGACATTACACTTGAAATAACTCAAAGAGTAGAGGCGATTTTGCGTTCTAAAGGATACAAAGTATCATTAGTTCGAAATGATGACACGTTTGTATCTTTGGAAGATAGGGTTGCATACGCAGAAGCTCAAGAACCTGAAATATTTGTAAGTGTTCACGTAAATTCTGCTGTTTCTAATGATCCTTGCGGAATAGAGACCCACTGGTATCACGATTATAGCAAAGGTCTTGCTGAGGTTATTCATAAACATATGATAAAACAAATTCCGTCAGCAAAAGATAGAGGTTTGTTTAAGTCTAAATTTTATGTTATAAATCATACGACAGTACCTGCGGTTCTTTGTGAAATAGGTTTCTTATCTAATCCGGAAGAACGCAATGAACTAATTACGGACAGTAGGAAGCAACGAACAGCAAAGGCAATAGCAGAGGGTATTATGGAATACCTAAAAGGAAGGAAGTAAATGGCAAAAGATTCTCCAATAGGTTTTTTTGATTCAGGTGTAGGAGGTTTATCCGTTTATGCTCGTTTTAGAGAGCTTTTACCTTGCGAAAATACTATTTATTTCGGAGATATGAAAAACTTGCCTTATGGAAATAAATCTAAAGAAGAATTAATTGGTTTTGCAAGAAACATACTAAACTTTTTTAAGTCAAAAGGTGTAAAAGCGGTTGTAATTGCTTGTAATACGTCTTCAGCGTTGGCTTATGAAGAAATTAAGGATGAATACGATTTCCCTATTTATCCTATTATTCAAAGTTGTGCAGAAGTTATCGCAAAAATGGGGCTAAAAAAAGTTGGAGTGTTTGCAACTTTAGGAACAGTCAATTCCGGTGCTTATAAGCGTGAAATAACAAAACATTCTTCTAGTACAGAAGTAAAAGAGAGTGCGTGCCCGAACTGGGTATCAATTGTTGAAGGGCTTTATAAAAACGGTGAAGAAGATATAAGGCTTCACGTAGAAGAAATGTTAAAATTCAATCCTGAAAAAATAATTTTAGGTTGTACTCACTATCCTTATTTATTAAAAAGTCTGTCAAAATATGCACAAGAAGACTTATTCTTGGATCCTGCAAAG
>CAYSIO010000229.1:0-2603 GCA_964431115.1 uncultured Vampirovibrio sp. | reverse complement strand
TGAAGTTTTAATATTAGAAGGTTCTGTTCCGATATAAATACTAAACACCGCAGATTTAGCATGATTTTCATAAGAACTTCTAACGGTATAAGCCAGACCTTTTTTCTCTCTGAGCTCAGTAAACAAACGAGAAGAAAGACCGCTTGCACCAAGAATAACATTTAATAACATTAATTTAGGATAATCTTCCGAACCTATTGCAGGGACTCTCCAACCTTGAAGGATTTGAGCTTGCTGAGCATCATCTTTTATCAATTCAACATACTCATTAGAAATTTCAGCAGGAATCTCTATTTCAGTTTCAATATCTTTTGCAACAGGAATTGACGCAAAGTATTTGTTTAAAACTTTTTCTGCTTGCTCGGCTTCAATATCACCTACTAAAGCCAATGTTTTTCTTGAATTATTCAAAATTTCAAAATACGCAGATTTAACATCCTCTAACGTTACTTTATCAATTTCGTCCAAAACCACAGTATAACTATGTCCATAAAAATGGTTTTTATAAATAGTTTTGGTAAACAAATCAGAAACTTTAACCTTTGCTGAATCTAATTCTGCAAGAATTTCACCTTTTAATTTCTCGCGTTCTTTTTCAAACTCTTCAAATGTTGAATTCAAAATAATATCTGAAATTATTGAAAGTGCAAGCTCAAAGTCTTCATTCAAAGATACAAATCTAAAACGAAGATAATCGTATTTCATTTCTGTATACAATTCAATTGCATTTTCATCCAATAAAGTTGACAATTCTTCTGAAGTGTATTTTTCAGTACCTTTCATCAAAAGTCTATTCATTAAAAGATATTGTCCTGCGTACTTTTCGGGCTTCACTATGGAAAAATTCATCGATAAAGCTAATCTTGGTGTATTTTTATTTGTTTTTATACAAGTTTTTATACCGTTATTTAAAAATAGTTCTCTCATAATAAGAAATTAAAGCATAAAAC
The DNA here is from genome assembly GCA_964431115.1 of uncultured Vampirovibrio sp. Lineage (GTDB taxonomy): Bacteria > Cyanobacteriota > Vampirovibrionia > Gastranaerophilales > Gastranaerophilaceae > CAG-196. Next base: position 1,653 of record CAYSIO010000229.1, on the reverse strand, counting down.
TTAATCTTTTTCAAATTATCAAACAAAAATATTGAAAAATACTGTTTTTCCACACCCTCACATTGTAACAATATATTTACAAACAGGGTAAATAATAGCAATTTTACTGTGCAATTTGACTTTAAAAATATAGGAAAGGTTAATTATGGGACAATTTTTCAATTCAATAAAAGATGTAAGTAAAAACTATAGTAAATATGACAAGTGGGAACAAGATCAAGCTGATACAACCGCTAAAAAAGAATGGTTGGCACAAAATATTGAGATTGCGCCTGATAGATTTGTTAAAACTGAACAGAGAGCTCAAGCAGCAATTAGAGCTGCAGAGATTATGGATGCTCATTCAGAAGACAATTGCGAAAACTTGGAACAAGTTATGGGGTTTGCCTCAGTTATCCCTGCTATGGGAATTCCTGCATTACAAATTCTTGGCGGACCTGTAATTATGAAGAAAACAGATGCTCATTATAATAAAAAGATAAATTCTTTAATAGATAAAATAAATGCGCTTTCTAGAGAATGTAAGCCGACTGAAGAACTTGAGAATAGTCTAGAACAATTAAAAAATAAAAAGCTCAATACTTTAAAAAAAATACCAAAGTTGATAAACTTTGGTGGATTAGGGCTATTACTTTTGACAACTATTGGATTAATTTTCTATGGAAACAGCAAACAAAAAGAAGCTTCTCGTATAGGTAGATACCAAGCAAAGCAAGACGAATTAAAAGGTGTTGAAAATTTTGCAATTTATACTCCTGAACAGATAGCACAAGCAGAGGAAATTGCAAAGACTATCCCTGATAAAAAAGAAAGAAAAGGGATAATTAAGACTTTCCAAGAGCTAAAAGCAATGTCAAAAGCTAAATCCGGCTATGAAAGATCTATTGCAGAGAAAGATCCTCAACAAATTGAAAAACTTAAATCTAGAGAAATCTCTCCAGAAGAATTAGAAAACGCTAAAGAACAAAAAGAATTAATAACAAAAGTTGTAAAAGATGTAAACATAAAAGCTGAAGAATATTCAGAAAATCTTGAAAACACATTTGACACATTAGGAACAATTTCTTGGATTGCAGCCTTACCAATAGGGTTAGGTGTAAAAAAACTTTTAAGCAAATTTACCAAATTAACACCGGCAAGAAATAATATTATTTCAACTATCGTCGGTGCAGTTACAGGTTTAACAATTTCGATTTTGGGGACTTTTGAACAAAAGAATGCTTCTAGAGTCGGTAGATATCACGCTCGTCAAGATTTACTAAAACATCCAGAAAAACTAATGAATTTCTCTGACAAAGAAATGGAATTAGCTAAAGACATAAAAGCCGATAATCAAAAAATAGGATTATTTAAGAAAATTGGAAAGAGTTTTGCATTCTTAAAAGATTATTACAAGCATAAAAAAGAATACAAACAATACAAAGAAACAACACAAAAAGAAAATGAAAAGCTACAAGAAGCTTTTAAGCAAATAGAAATAACAGAAAAACAGAAACAGGATGCAAAAATATTACAAAGCAATGTATTCAGAGCATTTGATGAAGTAGATGAGATGTCCCAAAGATACTCAGAAGACATTGAAGCTGGAACTGAAGCTGCTAAGCAGATTGTTTCCACAGCTTGGAGTATTGGTTCTGCTATTGCTGTAACAGG
>CAYSIO010000228.1:0-2632 GCA_964431115.1 uncultured Vampirovibrio sp. | reverse complement strand
ATTCAGTAAGAGCCGCTCCGCTTAATAATCCGGCAAACTCAAATCCCAAAAGAGGTATCATTGGGTTTACGGCATTTCTCAAAGCATGTTTAAAGATTACCTGTCCTTCTGTGAGCCCTTTAGCTCTTGCAAATTTTACATAATCAGAATCTAATACTTCTAGCATATTTGCTCGCATTTGCCTTTGTAAACCTGAAAGTGAAATAGTGAACAGCACTAAAGCCGGACGAGTTATATGCTTAGCTATATCAATAATTTTTTCCCCTAAGGAGAGCTCATTGAAATCGTAACTTGTTAAACCTCCGACAGGGAAAAGACCGGTTTTAACCGCGAAAATCAACATTAATATAGCAAAGAAGAATGAAGGTATTGCCATTCCGATGCTTGATAGTACTGTTAATAATCTATCGAAAGCAGACTCTTTTCTTACTGCAGCTGCAATCCCGAGAGGAATTCCGACTGACCAAGTCATAAATATTACTACAAGGGTTAATAGCAATGTGTTTGGAATTCTTTCTTTTAATTTAGTTGAAACCTTTTCTCCCGCGGAAGTGTATCCTAAATCACCTCTTACAAAAGAACTTGCCCAAGAAATATATTGAACCCCTATTGGCTTATCCAGATTTAGTCGTTTTATTTCCTTGTCCAAAGTCTCTTGAGAGATTGAAGGATTAAGTCTTAATTCCGCAAGAGGATCTATAGGAGAAAGTCTTATTATAAAAAAGCTCAGTAATGAAACTATTATTAGAAGTGGAATAGTCTGCAGAAGTCTTTTAGCTATAAAACGAAAAAATTTCATAACTTTATTTATCCCCTTCTTTTTTAATCCAAATTTCATCCAAATTATAAATTAATCCGCTTAAACTTGTCGGATAAATATTTCGGAATTTTTTACGAATAGCCGTAATTCTTGTAGGAGAATACAAATAAATTATAGGTTTTTCTTCGTATATAATCTCTTGATATCTGTCATAAAGCGGTTTTCTTTCTGCATACGAAAGCTTTAGTGCACCTTTTTCAAAAATTTCATCAAGTTCTTTTTCCCAAGAGAATCTGTCATCGTAATGCCAATTTTGAGGTCTTTGATTAAATAAATGTAATGGACCGTTAGATTTCCAAACGTTCTTGCCGTCGTGTGGTTCTAATGGCGAGCCGGTTAAGCCCATTATAGCCATATCCCAATCGTTTGTGTTTGAAAGCTTGTTCACAAGTGAGTTAAATTCGACAGGTTTGAAATTAACCTTCATCCCAAGTTCTTCCAAATCCTGTTTAATCATAACTCCGATAGACTCACGCTCAAGTGCTCCGGCATTTGTGTATAAATCGAACTCAACACGATTGTTTTGGCTATCATATAAAACACCTTGTTTAAGTTTGAATCCGGCACGTTCTAAGAGTTGTTTTGCCCTTGAATCATCTTTTTCATGCCCTTTTATAGACTTGTTTAAATAAATAGAATTCAAACTCTCTGATGTATATAAAGGAACTGCAACCCCCTGTGCAATATTTTGAACCATAGATTTTCTGTCAATTGCATAGTCAATTGCTGTTCTGAAATCCTTGTTTCTGAACCAAGATTGTTTATGCCTTGCAACATTCCATTTTCCTTCTGAATTCTTTCGGTTATTCAGATTAATTACAAGGAAAAGTGTTCCTGTATCAGCTCCTAAATTGTGTATAGTGTAATCTGATTGTGGCTCCTTAAGCTTATAACGTGCAACATTAGCTCCGCGAATTGATAAAATATCTGTTTCTTTAGCTTCAAATTTTAAAATTTCATTATTTGTATCACCAACTATTAAATAAACAAGCTTGTCTAGGTACGGAAGTTTTTCATTTTTTGTATTTATCTTGTAATAATCAGGGTTTCTTTCAAATACTACACGTTGAGCCGCAACATATTCTTTTAGCTTAAATGCTCCGCTCGATACAATTTCCTTAGGAGGGGTATTTGGATTTAAGAATGCATTAAATACAGATTCACCTCTATCAGAATAAGGCTTAAAGTAGTGCTTTGGAACAATTGGATAAGTAAGCTGTCTTAAAAAAGGCGCGAAAGGTTGCGGAGTTACAAATTTTACCGTGTAATCGTCAATTCTGTAAAGCTTAGGCAACTTGCCGTTAATCATCATTGCGTCACGAGTAGCTGTATTGCCGAAACCTTTAAATACAACTTCCCAATATGTGTATAAAACATCATCAACGCTTATCGGAGTACCGTCGGACCACTTAACTCCTTTGCGTAGGTTTATTATATATTCATTACCTTTTACGGAAAAACTTTTAGCCAACAAGGGCTCTACTTCGCCCGTTCTTGGGTTTGTTGTCAACAAGCCGTCATACAAAATTCCTGCCATACTTGAAGAAGTTGCATCTTTTGTATTACAAGGATTGAAAGTTTTTGGCCCTTCCCCGATAGTAGAAATAACAAGCTCTTCGCCATATTCACCAAGTGGAGCCTGTGATTGCAAATAATCAACACCATCAATAAATATATTTTTGTTTTTAGCAGGAAAGTCAATGTTGCTTATCGTGTTATCAGAAATATTTTGGGTATAATTTTCAGGCAAATCCTGTCTCACGCAAGCTCTTAAACAAATCCCCAATAAAATTATTATAAAAAACCAAAATA
>CAYSIO010000227.1:0-2683 GCA_964431115.1 uncultured Vampirovibrio sp. | reverse complement strand
TTTTGCTAATTGCGTTGTTGTCATTCCAAGAAATTCGCGAATAGTTTTTAACCACCCCTGTTGAGGTCTTGCTATTATAGCTTTTCTAAATAAATCAAATTTCTTTTGATAAGAGCGTCTTAAGATTTTTTTATTATCCATATATTACCTATATATTATAATATCTTACTTTTATTATAATATATTTGTTATAATTGTCAATGTTTTTTATAACATTTAAGTTATAAAAGTTACACAAACGATCTGGAAGCAAATAAAATAAAAAATGCCCTAATTGTACAAGTGATTTATAAATTTTACATTAAAAAAGAGGGCGAGATTTTTATAAACCTCGCCCTCTTTGTGTCTAATACTATCCGATTACAGGTGGATTAAATACTCTTGTTGCTAAGTCTTTGTCTAAAAGAAGTAATGCGTTTTTGTCATCACCGATTAGTTTAAGAGTTGAAAGTACCCCGTCAACAGAAGCTTCTTCTTCAACTTGTTCATCAATATACCAATCTAAGAATTTCATTGCAGCTCTATCACGAACTTCTTCTGCAACATCATAAACTGTGTTGATTCTTGAAGTAACATACTGTTCGTGTTTAAGCACTTCTTCAAAGATTTCAAGCGGAGTTTTGCCGCTGAATTCAGGCTTATCAATCGGTAGTAATTCTATTTTACCCCCGCGTTCATTTAAATAATTAAACATACCAATTGCGTGAGCGTGTTCTTCTTGAACCTGACAATCAAACCAGTTTACAAAACCCATCAAGTTTTGTTCCATGAAATATGTTTTCATAGCTAAATAAAGATACTCAGAATAAAGTTCTTTATTTATTTGAATATTAAATTCTTTTTCTAATTTTTCATTAATCATAATTTGCCTCCTATGCTCAATTTTATTTTAACACTTCAAAATAAAAAATTCAGTTGTAAAAACAACAATCTAAATATATTAAATTTCTTCAGACGAATCAATTGCAATATCAATAATTGCCGTACCTTGATACGAAATCGCTTTTTCTATTGCAGGAACTAACTCTTCTGATTTTGTTACACGCACTGCAAACAAATCATAAGCTTCTGCAATCTTTGTGAAATCAGGGTTTTTCATCTCTACTTGGTATAAATTGTTATAAATTTTCTCCTGCATTTGTCGAACCATACCAAGATAGTTGTTATTCATAATAATAATTTTGACGGGAATATTATGTTCACGACAAGTTGCAAGCTCTTGCAAGTTCATCTGAAAAGAACCGTCTCCGGTTATATTTAAAACTAAAGAATTAGGATTAGCTATTTGAACTCCGACTGCAGCAGGCAGGCCGAATCCCATCGTGCCCAATCCGCCGGAAGTTATGAATTTCTTCGGTTGTTTGAAATTAAAAAACTGTGCCGTAAGCATTTGATGTTGTCCTACATCAGTTACTACAACAGGATTTAAAGTTTTTGTTTTTTCATATATAGTTTCAAGAACGCAAGATGAATATAATGTTCCTGAAGACAAATCTTTTTTTACAATTTCTTGCTTTAAAATCTCTGTATTTTCAAGCCATTTTAGATAATTGAACGTTCCGTCCAGACGCATTAACAATGCATCAACAAACATTCTTGCATCAGCTTGTACTGCAAGCTCGAAGAAAGGCATATTTTTCTTTGTATTAACACTAATAATCTTAGCTTTTGGCGCAAATTTTGAAGTTTTACAAGTCGAACGATCAGAAAAACTTACGCCCAAAGCGATAATTAAATCCGCATTATTAATAGCAGTGTTAGCAGGATAAGAGCCGTTAATCCCTATCATTCCTAAGTATCTTTTATCTTCAGAAGGACAAATCCCGATACCCATAAGTGTTGATACGACAGGAATATTGAGTTTATTAATTAACTTTTTGACGCTTTCTACTGCATCTACCGCACCGCCACCAAGTAATAATAACGGCGATTTTGCATAAGATAAGAGTTTAATGGTCTTCTTGATGTCGATTTCATTTACCAAAGGTACGCGTTTTTTATACAAATCTTTTTTTATCTTTGCAGAATATTTTGATTCCAAAATGTTTCTGGGCAAAGCTACTACAACAGGTCCTTTGTCGCCTGAATTTGCTACTTCATAAGCCTCTTTGATAACTTGTTTTATATCGTCTTTAGAAGTCACAACATAATTTTTTTTGCAACAAGATTTTGTAATTGATAATACATCAACTTTTTGGAAAATCTTTCCTGTTTTGGAGTTTGTCGGAACATCCCCTACTAAAACAACTAAAGGGGTAGAATCTGCATGAGCATTAGCAATTCCTGTTATGGTATTAGTGAATCCGGGACCCGATGTTACAACAACAAAACCCGGTTTCCCACTCACTCTGGCATATCCCTCTGCAGAATGTACTGCAGCTTGCTCGTGGCGAACAAGAATATGCTTTATGTTTCCATTTAGCGATAGTTCATTATAAATACTCAAAACCGACGCACCGGGATATCCAAAGATAGTATCAGTGCCTAATTCTGCCAAAGCTTCAACAAGAGCTCCTGCGCAAGTCGTCACGGTTGGTTTTGTTTTTGTGCTAGGTTTGCTAATCAACAGATTTGTCATAGTGTAATTATTATACAATAAAAAAGAACTTCAATAATGAAGTTCTTTTTTAAATGGTCGGGATGACACGATTCGAACGTGCGACCCCTTCGTCCCAAGCGAAGT